>NZ_NSDH01000016.1:0-97668 GCF_002289525.1 Bacillus sp. 7705b
ACCTTTAAGTTACACATATAAACATGTACTTTGACATTATAATATAAGCCTTCAGTCAGGTCAACTAAGTGAGTTCACTTTTCCGTCATGAGCGGGACTGCCTGTCTATATAATGATAGAAAGGGGTTGGTGAATAAAATGTTGCTTCTGATTAGTTTTACTGCTCTTATATTATTCTTTCTCGCAGGAATGAACATGCTTCGGAAAGGTTTAATTTCGCTGACGTATTCAAAAATTGAAGAGCAGCTGCTGATTTTTACGGATCATCCATTAAAAGCATTCCTCATCAGTATTGTTTTTACAGGATTTCTCCAAAGCAGCTCCGCCTTTATGGTAATTGTCATCGGATTTGTAAGTGCGGGGGCCCTTTCTTTCAAACGGACAATACCGATGATCCTTGGAACAAATGTCGGATCTACCTTTACAACCGAATTTCTTGCAATCAAAATGGATGTGTTGATTTGGATTCTATTGATTGGCGGTTTGCTGTTTTTTCTGACGGGCAGGTATCCGTTCAAACAGCTGGGAACAAGCTTTCTCGGACTCGGAATTATCTTTTTTTGCATCAGCGGCTTCAGCCGTCTTGCAGAACCGCTTACTCAGCTGAAAACAGGTGCAGGGATTCTTCATCATGTAAACGACTCAAACTGGTCTGCTTTGCTTATCGGCATGGTGTTAACTGCAATCATTCACTCAAGTTCTGTCTGCATCGGCATTTTAATGAGCTTTATGAATGAAGGCGTTATTGGACTGACACAGGCAATGAGCGTTGTGCTTGGGTCAAACATCGGGACATGCATTACAGCTGTCATGGCTGCTGTATCCGGCGGATATGCCGCAAAACAGACAGCGTGCGCCCATGTTTTGTTTAACATAATCGGTGTAGCAATTGTATTCCCGTTTTTGGCGGCAGCGACCGGATTTGTTGAACAGCTCTCGGCAGACCCTGCCCAAAGAATCGCCCATTTCAGTCTGCTATTTAATGTCGTATCAGCTCTTTTGTTTTTACCGCTTACCAACTTGTTCTACAGCTTTATTAAACTGCTTATCCCAGCTAAAAACTGAACATAAAAAACCGGCACATTCAGATGCACCGGTTTTTCAGATTAAGAAGACATACGCATTTGTTCTGTTATGTCATCCTCAACAATACGGACAAACTGTCCTTCATTGTATGGATAGCCTGCTTTTAGTATTTTTACTTTCACGATTTTGCCGATCATGTCTTCCGTACCTTTGAAAACAACTTTCATGTAGTTGTCTGTGTAGCCGACATACATGTTTTCTTCATCTGATTCTTTAAATGCTTCCTCAGGGATAATTTCAAGGACTTCATTTTCATAATCAGAGGCATATTCCTTCGCAAGCTGGTCAGAAAGTGCAATCAGGCGGTGTACACGTTCGTTTTTGACGTTTTCATCCACTTGGTCTTCCATCCGCGCAGCTGGCGTTCCCGTACGTTTGCTATAAGGGAAAACATGCAGTTCAGAGAATCTGTTTTCTTTGATAAAGTTATAGGTTTCCATAAATTCTTCTTCTGTTTCACCAGGGAAGCCTACAATGACATCGGAGGTTACGGCTAAGCCCGGAAGTGCTTTTTTCAGCTTATTTAAACGGTCAGCGAAAAATTCCATAGTGTATTTGCGTCTCATCCGTTTAAGCACTGTGTTTGATCCGGATTGAATCGGAATGTGCAAATGGCGCACAATCTTATCTGAACGGTCTAAAACTTCAATTACTTCGTCTGTGATCTGGCTTGCCTCGATGGACGAAATTCTGATCCGTTTCACACCTTGAACACGGGCGTCAAGTTCTCTCAAAAGCTTGGCAAAGTTGTAATCTTTCATATCTTCACCGTATCCGCCTGTATGAATACCAGTAAGTACAATTTCTTTATAACCCGCATCAACAAGCTGCTGTGCTTGTTTAATAACTTCCTCCGGGTCACGTGAACGGAGAAGTCCGCGCGCCCACGGAATGATACAGAACGTGCAGAAGTTATTGCAGCCTTCCTGTATTTTTAATGACGCTCTTGTCCGGTCTGTGAAAGCAGGTACATCAAGCTCTTCATATACTCTCGCTTTCATAATGTTGCTGACGCCATTGATCGGCTGACGCTCTTCACGATATTGATCGATGTAGCCGAGCATTTTTTCTCGATCCTGAGTTCCGACTACAATGTCAACACCCGGGATTGCCATAATCTCAGCTGGCGAGGTTTGCGCATAACAGCCTGTGACGCAGATGACGCCGTCAGGATTTTGACGAATGGCGCGTCTGATCACTTGTCGGCTTTTTTTATCTCCCGTATTTGTTACCGTACATGTATTAATGACATATACGTCAGCTGTTTGTTCAAAGTCTCTTCTTTCATAGCCCGCATCTTTGAAAAGCTGCCAGATTGCTTCTGTTTCATAATGATTGACTTTGCAGCCAAGCGTATGGAACGCAACAGTTGCCATTATTGATCACCTCTTAATAACTCTGTATGATAAGAAATTGCGCTCAGCGCGTATAGCGGAGCGGTTTCTGTTCTTAAAATTCTCGGTCCGAGGCCGCACGGAACAGCGTTTTTCGCCGTGAGCCGCTCAACCTCCGCTTCTGTTAAACCGCCTTCGGGACCGAATACGATCAAAAGAGATGATCCTTTCGGAAGGCTGCTTACAACTGCGCTGAACGAGCTTGTTTCTCCTTGCTTCGATGACTCTTCGTATGCAACGACACATTTATCGAAATTCTGCACCTTGTCAAGAAGCTGCTGAAAGGAATGGATATCCAGCACTTGCGGCACTTCGTTTCGGTACGATTGCTCCGCCGCTTCCTTCGCAATTTTTGTCCATCTTTCCCGCTTTTTCTTAGCTTTCTTGTCATCCAGCTTGACAACAGAGCGTGCGGCTTGCAGAGGAATAAAGGCATGAGCTCCCAGCTCAGTCCCCTTTTGGATAATCCATTCAAGTTTATCCCCTTTCGGGAGGCCGCTTGCAATATAAACCTTTATCGGAAGCTCTCTGTTTTCATTCGTCCATTCTATCATAAGACAGGACACTTTTTCTTTGGTAACAGATTGAAGTTCACATTTTGCTTCGAAGCCATCCTGAGAACAGCAGATAATCTCGTCTCCCTCGTTCATTCTCATGACATTGACAATATGATGAACATCTTCTCCGGTAATTGAAATAGCCGGCGCTTCCTCCATTTGCTGCTTCGTGAGCTCGATAAAATATCGTTGCATACGCTGTGACACCTACTAACTGTTATTTTTTCGCAATAATGCTGACCCAATCTTCCATTGAGAGAATTTCCACAATGGTAAAGCCAGCCTGTTCCAATGCTTCTTTTACCTCTTGCTTTTTATGGCTGATAATTCCTGAAGTAATAAAATGCCCGCCGTCTTTCAGCAGATGGTATGCCTGTGAAGTAAAACGAAGGATGACTTCAGCCAAAATGTTGGCAACGATCACATCATATTCTCCTGAAATCCCGTCTAACAAATTATTTTGTTTGACTTGAGCTATATCGCTAACCTTGTTTAACTTCAAATTGAGACGTGCGCTTTCTACAGCAACGGGATCAAGATCATAGGCATGAACCGATTCAGCCTCAAGCATTGCAGCCGCAATACTTAAAATTCCGGAACCTGTACCTACATCAATCACCTTATCACCCTTTTGCACAAAGCGTTCAAGCGCCTGAATACAAAGTACGGTTGTCGGGTGTGTGCCTGTTCCGAATGCCATTCCCGGGTCCATTTCAATAATCAGCTCATCCGTATGTACCGGCGTATATTCCTCCCACGTTGGTACAATCGTAAACTTTTCGGAAATTTTCACAGGATGGTAATATTTTTTCCAGGCAGTCGCCCATTCCTCTTCATTCACTTCGGAAATGGTGATATGGTTTCTGCCCAAATCAATATCATAAAGAAGCAGATTATTAATTGTTTCTTTAATGCCCTCTACCGTTTCTCCAAGAAAGCTGTTGACCGGCAGATACGCTTTGACAATGACACCCTCGTTCGGATAATCATTGGGGTCGAGCTGGTAGATTTCCCCGTATACATTCTCACGTTCTTTAATTAAATCAAGCGGGTCCTCTATCACAACCCCACTCGCACCAGCTTCATGCAAAATATTTGAGATAGGTTCGACCGCTTCATGTGTTGTGTGAATGCTTAATTCGGACCATTTCAAAACTACCAACTCCTCATCCAATAATTAATCGCCTTTAAACGCGCGTTTTACCTTATCAAAGAAACTCATTTCCTGTTCATCAGGCAGGTTTCCGCTGACTTCGGCAAATTCGCGGATAATATCTTTTTGTTTATCTGTCAAGTTTGTCGGAGTGACAACGCGGACGACGATATGCTGGTCACCCTGTCCATAGCCTCTGACATTTTGAACGCCTTTGCCTCTTAATCTGAATTTTGTTCCTGTTTGTGTACCGGCAGGGATTTTCAATTTCACTTTCCCGTGAAGCGTCGGAACTTCCACTTCATCTCCAAGCGCGGCTTGAGCAAACGTTAACGGCATTTCACAGTAAATATCATCTCCGTCGCGCTCAAAGAATTCGTGGGCGCGCACGTGGAATACGACAAATAAATCCCCGGCAGGGCCGCCGTTTACGCCTGGTTCACCCTGTCCTGAGAGACGCAGCTGCTGCCCGTCATCTACACCGGCAGGAATTGTGACGTTGATTTTTTTGCGTTTTTTGATTTTTCCTTTGCCGCCGCAATCCGCACATTTGTTTTTAATGATTTTACCTGTACCTTCGCAGTGGTGGCAGACTCGTCTGTTGACAACTTTACCAAACGGCGTGTTTTGCTCCACATTTAGCTGACCGGAGCCTCCGCAGTGTGAGCACGTTTCCGGATTTGTACCAGGTTTCGCCCCTGAGCCTTTACATGTATCGCATGTTTCCTCACGCGGAATCTCGATGGTCGTTTCTTTTCCGAAAACGGCATCCTCAAATGACAAAGTCATCGTATATTGCAGATCCGCCCCTTGACGCGGTGCATTCGGATCTCTTCGTCTAGTGCCGCCGCCGAAAATACTTGAGAAAATATCATCGAAACCAAAACCGCCGAAGTCGCCGCCGCCAAAACCGCCGCCGCCGAAGCCTTGGTTAGGATCAGTATGGCCAAATTGGTCGTAATGAGACCGTTTTTGGTCATCAGACAGCGTTTCGTATGCTTCTTTGACTTCTTTAAACTTTTCATCTGATCCGGCTTCTTTGTTAATGTCAGGATGATATTTTTTTGACAGCTTTCGATAAGCCTTTTTTATTTCATCCTTTGAAGCGCTCTTACTTACACCCAGCACTTCATAGTAATCACGCTTACTCATCTACTTCACTCTCCCGAATTTCTCACATAAATTAGATTGTATCATTTTGAATTATGATTTTTCAATTCCTTTTATCCCGGGCAAGAAAAAAAGTCAAAGCCAAGAGATGCCTGACTTTGACTTTCTAACCATTGAATCAGATTATGAAATATGTTCTTTTCAGCCAGCCCAAAAGCGGGCTGACTCAAAAAGAAACTTATTTTTTGTTTTGGTCGTCGTTTACTTCTTCGTATTCAGCGTCAACAACGTTGTCATCAGCTTTGCCTTCAGCGTTTGCTCCGTCTTGAGCTTGCTGTGCTTTAGCAGCTTCTTCGTAAAGCTTCATAGAAAGCTCTTGAACGATTGCTTGAAGCTCATCTTTTTTCGCTTTGATCTCTTCAAATTCGTTTTTCTCAATCGCTGCTTTTAAAGCGTCTTTGGCATCGTTGGCTTTTTTCACTTGTTCTTCGTCCACTTTGCCTTCAAGATCTTTTAATGTTTTCTCAGTTTGGAAAACAAGCTGATCTGCTTCGTTGCGGACTTCGATTTCTTCTTTTTTCTTCGCATCAGCGTCAGCATTTTCTTCCGCTTCTTTTACCATGCGTTCGATCTCATCATCAGAAAGACCTGAAGAAGATTTGATTGTGATGTTTTGTTCTTTTCCTGTGCCTAAGTCTTTTGCTCTTACATTTACGATACCGTTTTTGTCAATATCGAAAGAAACTTCGATTTGAGGCACGCCGCGCGGTGCTGGCGGGATATCAGTAAGCTGGAAGCGGCCGAGTGTTTTGTTGTCGGCAGACATTGGGCGCTCACCTTGAAGAACATGGATATCAACAGCTGTTTGGTTATCAGCAGCAGTTGAGAACACTTGTGATTTGCTTGTCGGAATTGTTGTGTTGCGGTCGATCAGTTTTGTGAACACGCCGCCCATTGTTTCAATACCGAGAGAAAGCGGTGTAACGTCAAGAAGAACAACGTCTTTTACGTCACCAGTGATAACGCCGCCCTGAATTGCAGCACCAAGCGCTACAACTTCATCCGGGTTTACGCCTTTATGTGCTTCTTTTCCAGTTTCTTTTTTGATTGCTTCTTGTACGGCAGGAATACGAGTTGATCCGCCGACAAGGATGACTTTGTCGATTTCGCTTGCAGAAAGTCCTGCATCTTGAAGCGCTTGACGGACAGGGCCCATTGTGCGCTCTACTAAATGAGAAGAAAGCTCTTCGAATTTAGCGCGAGTTAATGTAAGTTCAAGGTGAAGCGGTCCTGCTTCTCCAGCTGTGATAAACGGTAAAGAAATTTGCGTAGAAGATACGCCGGAAAGATCTTTTTTCGCTTTTTCTGCTGCGTCTTTCAAACGCTGAAGCGCCATTTTGTCTTTTGACAGATCAATGCCGTTTTCTTTTTTGAATTCAGACACAAGATGATCGATGATAACTTGGTCAAAATCGTCTCCGCCCAGACGGTTGTCACCGGCAGTTGAACGAACTTCGAATACACCGTCGCCAAGTTCAAGGATGGAAACGTCGAATGTACCGCCGCCAAGGTCGTATACCAGGATCGTTTGATCTTCATCTGTTTTATCAAGTCCGTATGCAAGCGCTGCTGCAGTCGGCTCGTTGATGATACGTTCTACTTCAAGACCTGCGATTTTACCAGCGTCTTTTGTCGCTTGACGCTCAGCATCGTTAAAGTATGCAGGAACTGTGATAACTGCTTTTGATACTGTTTCGCCAAGATAGCTTTCAGCGTATGATTTAAGGTGTTGAAGGATGATAGCAGACACTTCTTGAGGAGTGTAATCTTTTCCTTCAATTTCAACTTTGTAATCTGTACCCATATGGCGTTTGACAGACATAATTGTGTTAGGGTTTGTGATAGATTGGCGTTTAGCCACTTCCCCTACTTGGCGTTCGCCGTTTTTGAATGCGACAACTGATGGAGTTGTGCGGTTTCCTTCAGCGTTAGCAATAACTTTAGGCTCGCCGCCTTCAAGCACTGCCACACATGAGTTTGTTGTACCTAAGTCGATTCCGATAACTTTACTCACTTGAATAACCTCCTGCTATGTAATTATTGATTCACTTTTACCATGGAAGGGCGAATGACGCGATCCTTCAGCTTGTAGCCTTTTTGCATTTCCTCAACGACAATGTTGGAGCCGTAGTTTTCATCTTCAGCCTGCATAACGGCTTGGTGAAGGTTCGGATCAAATTCCTGTCCTACAGCTTCGATTGCTTCTACGCCTTCTTTATTCAAGGCTTCTACGAGCTGGCGGTGGACCATTTCCATTCCTTGGAGCAAACTTTTCGTCTGTTCATTGTCGGCTTCAACCTGAAGCGCTCTTTCAAAGCTGTCAAGAGCCGGCAGCAATTCAGTAACGATGTTTTGAGAACGGTATTTCTGTGACGCTTCCATTTCTAAGCGGCTGCGTCGTTTATAGTTTTCAAAGTCTGCTTGAACACGCAAAAGTTTGTTTTCCTTTTCCTCAAGCAAACCTTGCAATTCGTTAATTTGATTTTGAAGAAGTTCGCTTTCGTTTGTTTCTTCCTGCTGTTCTTCAGCGGCAGCTTGTTCTTCGATTACTTCTTGCTCTTCTGTTTCGTTTTGTTCCGCGGTTTGTTTTTCTTCTGACATTGTGTTCACCTCCCTCAAAAGTGTAAGGAGAAGGGCGGGTGATGCCCTTCGATAAAATTTGCCAAATTTCCCTTACTCATCATACAAACTTGTTAATGCTTTTGACAAGTCTGAAGTCACATGCTGAAGCAGACTGACGACCCGTGAATAATTCATACGGGTTGGTCCGATGATCGCAATTGAGCCTATTTGCTTCTTATCTACTGAATAAGAGGCTGTAATC
The DNA here is from genome assembly GCF_002289525.1 of Bacillus sp. 7705b. Lineage (NCBI taxonomy): Bacteria > Bacillati > Bacillota > Bacilli > Caryophanales > Bacillaceae > Bacillus > Bacillus sp. 7705b. The sequence goes on from NZ_NSDH01000016.1 coordinate 8,185, forward strand.
AGGCTGCAGTTTTCCATCTCTTCATAGTCATTTTCTTTTCCGATTTTAATCGAAATGCCTGTATCTGAAGATTGGACGAGCTTCAAGACGTCCTGCTCCTTTTCGATTAGAGAAAGCAGCGACCGCACTCTGCCGATATCATGGAACTCGGGCTGGTTCAGCATATTGATTTTCCCGCCGAAAAACAATTTTTCAACGTGACTTGTCGAATGAAATGTTGAACGCAGCGCTTCAAGGATGTTGTCGTAGTTCTTAATGTGCTGCCTTAAGTACATGACAACTTCTTTAAAAATGCGTTCATTCAGTTCATCCATCGGAACACCGGTTAAACGGTCGTTCAATATATTTACCAGCTTTTCAATATCAGACAGATCCATTTTGGTTGGAAAATTAATCGTTTTATTTTCCACATGCCCCGTATTGGTTACGAGAATGGCTACCGCTTTATCGGGCTGAATCGGTATGATTTGAATCTGTTTAAGATAATTCTCGCTCAACTTCGGCCCGAGTACGATAGACGTATAATTCGTAAGATCGGACAAAATTTGTGCTGATTTTTGAACTGTCTTTTCCAGCTCGAATATTTTTTCTTTGAAGATCGAGTGGATTTGGTCTAGGTCGGTTTTTGTCAGTTTGACGGGCGACAGCAAATGATCAACATAATACCGGTACCCTTTTTCCGACGGAACACGTCCTGAGGAAGAGTGGGTTTTCTCAATAAAGCCCAGCTCCTCCAAGTCAGCCATCTCGTTTCTTATTGTTGCAGAGCTAAATGTGATTTCATCTTTTTTCGAAAGAGTTCTAGATCCGACCGGCTGCGCCGATTTAATAAAATCGTTGATTATGACCTGAAGGATCAGCAGCTGACGATTTGTTAACATCATCATCACCTCTGTTAGCACTCTCAACAAGCGAGTGCTAAATCTATAACAAAAGTATCAAACCACAAGAAAAATGTCAATTATAACTCACCCAAAAAAGCGCCAAAAACTTCATTACCCAATAATTTTCCCTGATGAGTCAAACAAACGGCAGACTCTGTGTTAAGAATCAGTCCCTTTTCAGAAAGCTCTTTTAAAACGCCGGGAAAAAGTTTATCAAGAGAACGACCGTATTTCTCTTCAAACCGTTTTTTGCTGACTCCGGATGTTTTTCTTAATCCTAAAAACATCTCTTCTTCAATTTGTTCTTCCATCGTCACTTCATGTGTATCCCGGTAAGGAAAACCTTTTTCAGCTATCAGGTCAATGTAATGCTTAACAGGTCCGACGTTTACTGTTCGAATTCCGCCGATATACCCGTGGGCTCCTGCTCCGAAACCGAAATATTCCTCATTGCTCCAGTACGTCAGATTGTGCTGAGATTCCATGCCTTGTTTTGCAAAATTGCTGATTTCATATTGATGAATACCGGCAGCTTCCATCCGGCTCATCACCGTTTCGTACATTTCGGCTTCCTGTTCCTGCGCCGGCAGATGAAGCCCCCCTTTTTGCATCAAATTATAAAATACCGTTTTCGGTTCTACAATGAGAGAGTAAACGGAATAATGCTCTGCGTTCAGGGATAAAGCAGTTTTTAAAGAATGATCCAGATGTTTAAGCGTTTGTCCGGGAAGACCGAACATCAAATCGAGACTGATATTTTCAAAACCAATTTCCCTTGCACGTTCAAAAGAGGCAAATACGTCTTTTTGTTTATGCACCCGTCCGATTTTTTCTAGAAGGTCGTCTTCGAATGTTTGCACACCGAAGCTTAAACGATTAACGCCCGCTTCCTTGAGTATTTTCAGTTTTTCTGCCGATAGGTCGTCCGGGTTCGCCTCAACAGCGAATTCTTTTAAAGTGTCTGCAGGCTTCAGCACACGGCTGACCATGTCCATCAATTTTTTGAGCTGGTCCTCTGAGAGGGATGTCGGCGTGCCTCCTCCGATAAAAATCGTATCCAAATCAGGCTGCCCCGTTTTTTCTATCGTATTTATCATTTCCTTCTCGAGTGCGTTTAAATACTCGCCGACGGGCTGGCTTTGAATAAAATATTTATTGAAATCGCAGTAGTGGCAAATATGCTCACAAAATGGAATATGGATATAAGCTGATTTCAATGTATTCACCTTCTTTACAGAAAGAAGCCGCAGTACAGGACTGCGGCGGCTTCTATTATTTTTTCGGACTGTCGTCCATTTTCAGGACCGCCATAAATGCTTCTTGCGGCACTTCAACTGAGCCGACCTGCTTCATTCGGCGTTTTCCTTCTTTTTGTTTTTCAAGAAGCTTCCGTTTCCGCGAGATGTCTCCGCCGTAACATTTAGCCAATACGTTTTTACGCATCGCTTTAATGGTAGAGCGGGCCACGATTTTTTGGCCGATCGCCGCTTGAATCGGTACTTCAAAGTGCTGGCGCGGAATGAGCTCTTTCAGTTTTTCTACAATTACTTTTCCGCGTTCGTACGCGTAATCGCGATGCACGATAAATGAAAGGGCGTCGATTTTTTCTCCGTTCAGCATAATGTCCATCTTGACAAGTTTAGACGGTTTGTAGCCGATCAGTTCGTAATCAAAGGACGCGTAGCCTTTTGTGCTTGATTTCAGCTGATCAAAAAACTCATAGACGATTTCCGCTAATGGCATGTCATAGACAATGCTGACACGATTTGCGTCTAAATATTGCATGTCGATAAAATTACCCCGTTTTCCTTGGCAAAGCTCCATCACCGCACCGACATAATCGTTCGGCACCATCATTGTCGCTTTTACATACGGCTCCTCGATTCTTTCGATCTTTTGTGGGTCAGGCATGTTGGACGGGTTGTCGACAACAACCTTTTCGCCGTCTGTCATATACACATCATAGATAACACTCGGTGCCGTTGTGATCAGGTCGATTTTAAACTCACGCTCAATCCGCTCCTGGATGATTTCCATGTGAAGCATACCTAAAAATCCGCAGCGGAAACCGAATCCGAGCGCTTGGGATGTCTCTGCTTCATATTGAAGCGATGAGTCATTCAGTTCAAGCTTCTCAAGAGCTTCCCTTAAATCGTTGTATTTGGCCGTATCGATCGGATACAAACCGCAATACACCATCGGGTTCAGCTTGCGATATCCAGGCAATGCTTCGGCAGCTTGATTGGCCGCGCTTGTTATCGTGTCACCGACGCGTGTGTCACCGACATTTTTGATCGCAGCAGTTAAAAAGCCTACATCGCCGACGGTCAGTTCATCTGTCGGAGTTGCTTTCGGCGTGAACACACCGACTTCTGTCACTTCAAACTCTTTGCCGGTTGCCATCATTTTGATTTTTTGCCCCGGCTTTACCGTTCCTTCAACGACTCTGATATAAGCCACGACACCGCGGTAAGCGTCATAAAGCGAGTCGAAGATCAGCGCTTTAAGCGGCGCCTCTGGATCTCCGGTCGGAGCAGGCACCTTTTCCACGATCTGCTCTAATATCTCTTCAATCCCGATCCCGGCTTTTGCTGAAGCGAGCACGGCTTCCGATGCGTCAAGGCCGATGACATCCTCCACCTCTTGGCGAACTCGTTCCGGCTCTGCGCTTGGCAGATCGATTTTATTAATGACTGGAAGAATTTCAAGGTCATTATCAAGCGCCAAGTAAACGTTCGCAAGCGTCTGCGCTTCAATTCCTTGCGCCGCATCCACGACAAGTATCGCTCCTTCGCAGGCAGCAAGGCTTCGGGATACTTCATATGTGAAATCGACGTGTCCCGGTGTGTCAATCAGGTGGAAAATATATTCCTCTCCGTCTTTCGCTTTGTATTTAAGCTGAACAGAGTTTAATTTAATGGTAATGCCCCGTTCGCGTTCAAGATCCATAGAATCAAGCAATTGTTCTTTCATTTCTCGTTGAGTGATTGCCGACGTTTTTTCTAAAATTCGATCCGCTAAGGTCGATTTTCCGTGGTCAATATGGGCGATGATGGAGAAATTCCGAATTCTCGACTGCCTCTCTAAACGCTTTTCTTTATCTGTCACAATCTATCACTCCTACTATTAAACGCAAAATACACTAGCTTAGATTATATCAATAGGATTGTAAAGATTCAATGTAAAACAAGAAAGAGAAAAGTTCCCTCTCATACTGGGGCTGCTTTTCTCTTTCAAGCACTTATTTTCTCATATCCCGTATCCATTCATACATCGATTGGGCTGTGTTTGTCACTGTGTCAGAAAGCGTTTTTCCGGCTTTAGAGAAAACGTTAAAGGTTTCCACCTGTTCCAGCTCTTTTTGTTTTTCTTCTAAATCTTTCGAGGTTACTGTTTCCCCTAAAACGGTCGCTTCTTTTTCATTATTTTCTCCGTCTGTGAGCGTAAACGCGCCTTTCAGTGAAGGATCATGATAGCCTTTCATGCTCAGCATGCCGTTATTCGCCTGCTGCATGCCGAACAGGACGCCTATAAACATCATCGCCACAAGAAGCAAGCATTTGCCAAGATATGCAATCAACTCAACCACCTATTTCTTATTGTTTTTTCGTCTCGCCGCTTTCAGCGTTAACCTTTTCAGCATCCCAGTACATTTCGCTGAATACGTCAGCGGTTGCGTCAGCCGCCCGCTGCAGCTCTTCGAGATTGTTATCCACTCCGCCGAATTCAAGCAAAAGCGCTCTGTCGTTTAAGTCTTGGTTGTAAACTCCGTTATCGCCTGGTGAGCCTTTAGAAAAGACCCCTGTGCTGAGTCCCGGGTATTTTTTCTCCATCAGCTTGTGAAGCTCACTTGCAATTTTGTAGTTTTCTTCGAAATTCTTGCTTTTTTTGCCGACCACAAACGCCACCCGGGCATAGCTTTTCCCTTTAATGGTTGCCGTCGTATTTTTCTTGCGCCTGGAGTCTCTATGGATGTCAATGATATATTGCAGATTTTTATTTGACGCAAGGGCTTCCTGCACGACCGGCCTTGATTCATCATAGGATCTGGCATAATTCAACCCTTTTTTGCTCAGTTTTGCCTGTATATCCGTTTTATTAACTGTGGCTCCGATACCTTGAGATTGCAGCGCTTTTCCGAACATGTCTCCCACGAGGGTGACGTTTGCTTTAGAATGACGCGCCATATCGGGGTCGGTCTCACCTTTTAATAACGGGAGATAAGATTCTGTATTGTGCGTGTGATAGATAAAGACAACCTTCTTATCGCCGGTTGTTTGTTTTGGCGGGTCTTTTTTCGTATTGTCTGTTTGCGTCTGCTGTTTTTCAATCTCCGCCAAATTCGCTTCTCTTTCTTCCTGCATCACCTTTGAAGGCGGCGGGGATTCCGACGGCATGTTTGTATAATCGGTGCCTTGTCCCGCTAAAAGAATCTCTGTGTCAAATTGCGCAAACCCAGGCAGCTCGCGTCCAAGAAAACTTCGCGGATCTTCGAGATTAATACTTGTCGCCAGCTTTAAAGAAAGACGTGATAGATGAAATGAGCTGTCGGTTTGAGAAAGGTCAGAAGCGAAATAATGGTTTTCCATCCGCAGCAAGTGTGCAAATACGTCACCCGGCAGTTCGTCGGCAATCCCGTAAAAAGAGTCAGACGAAGGCCTGAGTTCCGGCCGGAGAGACGTCAGCACACCAGATAAAACAAAAATCACTACTAGGCTTGCGATAAATAGAAAGATCGCCTTTATCGCTTTCCCGCCATTCACCGCAACAACAATTTGTCTGTTTCTGCGTTTATTTCTCATTGAATCCCTCCAGCGCTTGTCTAGTAATTACTCTATGAACAAGCTAGAGGAAGTAGAACCGTTTAGTGATTATAGGAGCCTTTGTTTTCTTGAGACACCTTTTCATGAAGCGCTGTATTTAATCCGTTTGCCAGCACATTTGCCATATCGTCAATAAATGAATCGACTTCCTTCGGTGTGACCATCAAATTATGGCCCAGAGGCGCCAGCACCTCATGAATGAGCTGCCGCTTTTCGTTTTCTTCAAGAGTCCCGACAATGCCGAGAAACGATTGACGCTGTTTTGGGTCGGGAAGATCCTCTTCAGTAAGCACTTTCTTTTTCCCAAACGTCATTCCCGCCGGAACAAGCGATCTCGACGGACTGTCATCTCTCATTTCTCTGCCAAAATGCTTTAATATGTAGTCAACCGTATCGCTGGCAATTGTTACCGCGTCAACGACTGTCGGTACACCGATTGCAATGACAGGTACGCCCAGGGTGTCCTTGCTCAAGTCTTTGCGTTTATTTCCAACGCCTGACCCCGGGTGAATTCCTGTATCTGATATTTGAATGGTTGTGTTGACCCTTTCTACCGCACGCGCCGCAAGTGCATCAATGGCAATCACAAAATCAGGTTTTGACTGTTCGATTACCCCTTTAATAATGTCGCTTGTTTCGATGCCTGTAATTCCCATGACACCAGGAGCAAATGCGCTGACAGGCCTGTAGCCCTCCTGCACATTTTCAGGCTGGAGTTTAAATAAATGTCTTGTCACCAATAGATTTTCTACAGCCATCGGACCGAGCGCATCAGGTGTCACGTTCCAGTTGCCGAGGCCGACAATTAAACAGCTCGCATCCTTTGAGATCTTAAGGCTTTCCAGAAAGGCTGAGAATTCTTCCGCAAATACAGCAGAGACTTTCTCTTGCATTTCCGAGTCATTTTCTCTGATCCCTTGGGCCTCAATTGTTAAATAACGTCCTTCTTTTTTTCCTGAAAGCTCAGCGCCTTCCTTCGTGATATCAACAGTGCGGATTTTTATTCCGCCATGATCGCGTTCTTTTTCGATAAAACCTTTTATCTCTTTTGCAGGCACAGCCTGCTGATTAGCCATGGCTTCCTTCGTTTCAACCGCTAAATCCGTACGTACCAAATACTGATTTACATCCAGCTCACTCTTTTTCATACAGGGCCTCCTTCGATATTCAGTATCCATATTGTTTCCATTTATAAAATGAATCATGCTTAAAAGCATTCCTTCAATGAAAAATACTTTACATTTATATTGCAATCTAAAGGTGTGTTTGATAGAATACAATTTGTTCTATTGTGAAGAAGATTTAACCTTAAGACACTGTGCTACAGGTTGTATCTTAGGAGGTGAAACACATGCCAAACATTAAATCAGCGATTAAACGTACAAAAACTAATAACGAACGCCGCGCTCATAACGCGACAATCAAATCTGCTATGCGTACTGCAATCAAACAAGTTGAAGCTTCTGTTGCAAACAACGAAGCTGACAAAGCGAAAACTGCTCTTACTGAAGCAGCTAAACGTATTGATAAAGCAGTGAAAACAGGTCTTGTACACAAAAATGCCGCAGCTCGATACAAATCAAGACTAGCGAAAAAAGTGAACGGACTTTCTGCATAAAACAAAAACGATCCTCAATGATGAGGATCGTTTTTTTCATTTCTTTTTAACAGCTGCAAGAGAAAAAGCTCTAGTAAAAGCTGCTTGTCCTTTTTCCCGGTTTTCATCTCATAGTCCATAACGGCAAGCTGTTCAATAATAGACCGGAGCTCGGCTTCTGAAAAAAGCCTTGCTTGATCCATCGCCAGCTTTACCCGGAATGGATGCACCTTTAAATTAGAGGCAATCTGTTTTTGGCCGTACCCTTGTTCCGCGAAATATTTTGTCTGCAGGATCAGCCGGAACTGGTTCGATATAAGAGCCATAATTTTGATCGGTTCTTCATTTTGTTTGAGCAAATCATAAAAAATTTGCAGACTCTCAGTTCGTTTCCGATTGACAATTTTATTAATCAGTTCAAAGATATTTTGTTCCAGGCTTCTCGCTACAAGCATTTTTACATCATCCAGCGTAATTTCTTCACGGTCTCCAATAAACGTGCAGAGTTTCTGAATCTCCTGAAAAAGGGATGACAGATGCCCGTTTACAAGCAAAACCAAATGCTCTGCCGCCTCGGTGCCGATCGTTTTCTGCTCGGTTCTCGCCAGATTGATCGTAAAGTCTGTCGTTTCCTTCGCGTTTAATTCCTTTGCCTCCATCATGAACGCCTGCTTTTTTAGCGCTTTGGTCAGTTTTTTCCGCTCATCCAGTTTTTCATAAGGCGCAAGCAGAACAAAGACCGTATATGGTGCCGGTGATTGTATATACGATTCAAGCGCGCTGACGTTGTGCTCAACTTTTTCTTTCTTTTTCTCACCCGTTAAAAAATATGGATTTTTCACAATGACAAGGCGCCGCTCCCCCATAAACGGGAACGTTTCAGCGTCGGCAATCGCCTGATCCAGCGGGTCTTCTTCCAAATCAAAAACAGACAGGTTGAAATCTTTCGTCTCTTGATCAATCACCGTCTGTCTGATCCTGCTGACGGTTTCTTGGAGCAGATACGTCTCTTTTCCGTATAAACAATAAACCGGATGGACTTCTCCTTTTTTCAGGCTTTTCCACACATCAAATACCATTGTTGTACGACTTCCTCTCTTTCATCATCCCCTTCTATCCTAAATTGAGTTTGCAAAATAGTAAAGAGGAAGCCTGACAGCTGCTTCCCCATTTATATTAAACGCCTGTTCGCAAGCCCCCGGGACAGCTTGTAAAAAGGCGATAATCACCAGAACAGAAAACGTTACCTTAGCTTCTAGATTTTTCAAAACGATTCCATTATACTTAAGTCAGTCAGGGGGGATGAAATTGAATGATTTTGAAAAAAACGTTCAAAGCAAACGAAATGATGCTGTAGATTCAGCGGTTGGTTTTGTTGTGTCCTTCGGATTTTTCGCCTTATTGTTTGTCATGGCAACGGTTATTCACCTGGTTGGTTCATAACGCGACTGCCCGGGCTGCTGATTTCTCGGCAGTCTTTTTTAATTCGTCTCTGTCATATCTGATGTATCATATGGAGGATAAACAGAAAAGGTTCCAGATCCGCTTTTGTACGTGTATTGGATCGTGCCGCTTTGATCAGTGCGCAGCACACGAATGGATCGGCTCTTTAACAATTGAAGAACTTCTTGATGCGGATGATGGTACCTATTGTTTTCACCCGCTGAGATGACCGCCGTTTTGGGCTGAAGCTGTTTGATGAATTCTTCACCGGTCGAGCCCTTGCTTCCATGATGCCCCACCTTTAACACATCCGCTTTTATATTTGGGAACACATCGATAACCTCCTGTTCCCCCTCTTTTTCCAGATCACCCGTCAGGAGCCAGCTGATCCTACCTGTTTTCATCCATAGAACGAGAGAAGAATTATTTTTACTTTCCGGATCAGGCGTTTCCGGTGACAGCACATGAAACTGTAAGTCCTTTATTTGCAATACATCACCCCGCTTCACCTCTTCAATTGCCACACCCTCCTGTCTGGCAGTCCGCAGCACTTTCTCATCATGAGATTCAGAAACAAACCCTTTCGGAATGATGAGACGCTTCACTTTATGAAGCTTCAGCAAAACCTCTGCCTCTCCGATATGATCTTGATCTGCGTGCGTCAGTATCAGCGCATCAAGCTGCTTGATGCCCTTTGCCGTTAAAAAAGGGATCAGCACCTTTTCCCCCAGTGAAAAAGGATGCTGTTTTTCCCGCCAAGGCTCTGACGAATAAGATAAAGTGCCTCCCGTATCAATTAAAACACGGCCTTTCTGATACGGTGCACTGACAAACATACTGTCACCTTGTCCGATATCAATCATATCTACTTCTCCCTCGGAACTAACATAAGGGGAAACAAAGAGCAGGATAAGCGTTGCACAAAAAAGGCCTGTGGACACTGTCAGCCGGGGAAATGAGGGTTTCTCAATACTCATAAGCAATATGATGACAGTGAGCGTGAATAAGAGAAGAAGAGCAGGTGCAGGGCGAGAGATGATGATTGTGAATATTTCTATATCAGCGATTTTAGTGATCAGTCTGTTGATCCAGGTCATCATTACATCAAACCAATAGAACAGAAATTGACCGACGGACGTTGAAAAAAATAATAGAATAACTCCTAGAATAGCAGCCGGTAAAATACAGAATGTATAAAAAGGCACCAACACCATATTCATCGGAATGCTAATGATAGAAAACTGCTGAAAATGATACAGAAGAATGGGTAGTGAGCCTAGCTGGGCAATAACAGATACAATCGTCAGCTGTCCCAGACTCGTTTTGATATGCTGAAAAATAGACGATGAGAGAATTAAAGAAAAACTGACCGCAAATGAAAGCTGAAATCCAGCTTCAAAAAGGTAGTAGGGATTAAAAAGCAAGAGGACAATATACGAAAGACAGATTACCCCGGCAGAATTCACCCGCTGCTGAAAAAGGCTTCCCGCTAAGTAGATGCCGGACATCAGAGCGGCTCGGAGAACAGAAGGCGCTGCACCTGTCAAAATAACATAGATCGGCAGAAACAAAAGCAATAGGATTGACGCATTTTCTCTTGTTATGCCCAGACGGATCATTGCGTAAAATAGGCCTGCTGTCAAAATCCCGATATGGAGTCCTGAGATGGCTAACAGATGGACAACACCTAGACTTTGGTAAGCATTAAGCACATCGTCATCTAAATAAGATCTTTCACCTACTGTAAGCGCCTGTACGATTCCTGCTGAATCTGGCGGAAGCTGTGTGTTCGTGAATGATACGATGTATTTTCTCAAACCGAGAAGCTTATACCGGACACCTGAAGGCTCGCTGCAATTTCCAATAGATGTGACAGAATAGCTCCAATGAATATGCTGCCGGTAAAGATACTGTTGATAATCAAATGTTCCCGGCACTGTTGCTTGTTTTGGCTTCTCCAAAGCACCAGTCAATTCGCATGCCATACCCGGCTCTAGATGTGACAGTTTGTCTTTTTCAGCTAAAGACTGAATCCGATAAGAGGCAGCCCATTTTTCGCCATCGGGCGTCTTGATCAGCATAGACATCCGATCCCCGTCAATTTTAGGAATACTATGAATAACCGCCTTGAAGTGATAGCTGCCCTGCTGATACGAAGAAGTATTTTGAGAATCTGTGATCTTAAACAGGGCAAAATTGAGTACAAAAGAGAATAAACAAACAAAAATGAGTGGAGCGTGCCTTGTTTTGATTGACACAATAAGAAGAAAGAGGAAGAAGAGAAAGACAGCGGAGAAATAAGAGGCGGCAGCAATTCCAGCCGTTGCTGAAGCTGCCGCCAAAGGCAATAATAGACGCGAATTCCGCATCAATCACACATAACTCGTAAAAAGTTTATTAGCCTGTTCATGTATTTTCTTCAAATCTTCCTCTGCAAGACCGGCATCCGCTAATTTTTCTAAAAGCCCCGCTACAAATGAAAGCTTTTCTCTGTTTTTCAGATCAACGATCATTTCATCGAGTTCAACCTGTTCAACCGTAACGCCTGATTGCTCAAATAGCTCCTGGGCATACGGATGTGTTTTATAATCCTCAGCGTAATATACTGTTTTGATACCGGCTTGAATGATAGACTTACAGCATTGAATACACGGATAGTGCGTGACATATATCTCCGCTCCATCTGTCGGCACTCCAAATTTAGAGCATTGAAGTATCGCATTCATTTCCGCGTGAATCGTTCTCGCGCAATGATCGTCTATCATTAAGCATCCTTCGTCCGCGCAATGTACGCCGCCTGCGATTGATCCGTTATAGCCTCCTGCAATCATGCGTTTATCTCTGACAATGGTAGCGCCGACAGACAATCTCGGGCAGGTGCTGCGCAGTGCCAGTAAATGGCTTTGAGCCATAAAATATTGGTTCCATGAAATTCGTTCCACGTTGTTCCCTCCAAATGTTGTGTTGCCTGTTCTTTAGTTTACCTATCATCATGCATGACCGTCAATTCACTTTACTGTAATGGAAGACTTTATTTTTTCAAAAGATTTTTCGCCAATTCCCGAAACCTTTGTGATATCTTCGATTGTCTGGAAACGCCCGTTCTCTTCCCGATACGCAATAATCGCTTCGGCTTTTGAAGGTCCTACTCCCGAAATGCTTTGTAAATCCTCTAATGTTGCTGTGTTGATATTGACCAATGTCTCCTTCCCCTTACTGCTTTGTACAGCGCCGCCGGCCGCTTGCTGCGCCGCCTCTTCTCCCTCACTCGGTATGTACACCACTGTACCGTCCTGTAAAAGTTCCGCCAAATTCACTTGCGTTTCATCTGCTTTTTCACCAATGCCACCTGCTTTCTCAATAGCCTGCGATACTCTGTCTCCCGTATGCATTTCATAAACGCCGGGATGCTTAACAGCGCCTTTTATATCAATTACAATATTTTCTTCCGCTTTGTCTTTTGTTGCTTCCTGCTTGACCTCCGCATTTCCCTTTTCACTAGATATAACTTGTTTTACAGGCTCTTTGTTATGTCCGCTGAAAAAAAAGAGGCAAAGAACTGCAATGAGAACAGCAGCAGCGCCCGCTGACATGATTATCGTTTTATGTTGATTCAACCAATTCAACTTGCATGCACCCCGCTTTCGTCATATTTTGTTTCTTTATCACATATGGTTTAGAGGATAATAGCTCAAAGGAGGGGAAATCATTGAAGATTGGCTTTATCGGCACTGGAAATATGGGTACGATCCTTATAGAATCATTTATTGAATCACAAGCAGCCGATCCCTCAAACATCACAATCACAAACCGCACAATTGAAAAAGCGTTGAAGATAAAAAACCGCTACAACAGCTTAAACGTAACAGAGAGCCTCGAAAAGCTTGTTGCAGAAAATGAGATCATTTTCATCTGTGTAAAGCCGCTTGATATATATCCATTATTGTCAAGGGCAGTCCCTTATTTAACAAAGGATCACATTCTCATTTCAATTACAAGCCCGCTTCAGACTGATCAGCTGGAACAGTATGTGCCATGTCAAGTGGCACGAGTTATCCCGAGTATTACAAACCGGGCGCTTGCTGGCGTTTCTCTTGTCACCTTCGGTAAAAGTTGCGGGGAGGCAGCAAAAACAAAAATCAACGAGCTGATGAAGCACATTTCTAATCCGCTGCAAATTGAAAGTGACATCACAAGAGTAGCGTCAGATATCGTAAGCTGCGGACCCGCTTTTATGAGCTATCTGATTCAGCGGTTTATAGATGCAGCCGTTACGGAAACGTCAGTGTCTAAACAGGACGCTATACTCATGTGTAAAGAAATGCTTGTCGGGCTGGGAAAACTGTTAGAAACAGAATTGTATACCCTTCCTGCATTACAGGAAAAGGTTTGCGTAAAAGGCGGCGTGACAGGAGAAGGCATTAAAGCACTCGAAAGCGGTGTACAGGATATGTTTCATCGGGTGTTTCAAAATACGCATTTGAAGTACGAAGAGGATATTTCCGCGGTGAAGAAGCAGTTTCATGTGTAAACGAGTATGTCATAGCCGTTTGTTATATGCAAAAGGGTAAAAAGGCATTTTAAAAACCATCGTCTTAGTAAACGATGGTTTTTGATTTCTGCGCTTTAAAGAACAGGCGTTCAGATTGTGGTGACGGCGCTGAATCGGTAAAATCAGCGGTAACCTTATGAAGCTGAAAGCCGCAGCTTGCCAGCATTTCTTCGTATTCATCCACTCGGAACGTTCTTTGCTCATGTGTTTCGTCGAAGCGGTCGTACGCCTCTCCGTTCCAAACAAAAAACGACATATCATGAATGGCGGAAAGCTCTTCACTTCCGGCAAAGCTTTTCCAAATATAGCTGATATCTTCGTCCTGATCAGCAAACGTGCTCCCAGGAAAAACCTCGGTTATTTTATACGGTGAATGAACATCAAACAGCAATATGCCGTCCGGCTTCAGCACCTGAAATACACTTTTAAAGGTATTCATTACGTCATTTTTCGTTTTTAAATAATTCAAGGAGTCACAGCAGATCACAACCGCGTCAAACTGGCCTTCAAATCCGGTAATCTCTCTCATGTCCTGCTGAAGGAAAAGAATCGGCTGTTTAGCTGGTACTTTTTGCTGGGCGTAAGAAAGCATTTCTTCACTGAGATCAATCCCGGTGACTTCAAAGCCTTTTTCGGCAAGCCGGATTGAAATTTCTCCGGTGCCGCATGCCAAATCGAGAATACGGCCTTTTTCCGGTAGAGATGCTTCAATCCACTTTGTCCATTTGTCGTAAGGTGCGTGAGACATTAACTCGTCATACACGCTTGCAAAGCCTTGGTAAATCATTGGTTCATTCCAAGTTCCAGGTCTGCGAGAGGAGCGTCTCCCCACAGTTTTTCTAGGTTGTAATAGCTTCTTTCATCCTTATGAAACACATGGGCAATGACATCCCCAAGGTCAACTAATACCCATCTTGCTTCATCGAAGCCTTCCATCTTTTTGACTTCAATGCCGTTTTCTTCAGCCTGGTCCTTGATTTCACGCGCAATGGCCTGCACTTGTTTGTCTGAATTACCGTGGCAGATCAGAAAATAATCCGCAACCAGAGAAATTCCTTCCATATCCAGTGCTAAAATACCCTCTGCCCGCTTATCGTCGCAAGCCGCAGCTGCAATCTTTAAAATGGACGTTTGATTCATTCACATATTCCTCCTGTTCATTTGCCAGACACAAGCCAGTTATAAGTTAAACATGTATCTGGGAAAACCTGTTGATTTTTTTTCATTAGAAAAATCATTGTATTTTTGATCGACTGAATCAACGCTTGATTCAAATCCGTTTCTGCAAGTTCACGAACCTCATTTACACCGGGAAATTTACGGCCTGGTTCAATATAATCAGCAACGTAAATGACTTTTTCCAAAAGCGTCATGCCCGGACGCCCAGAGGTATGGTATCTGATCGCGTCAAGAATATCTTCGTCATGAATTCCCGCTTCTCTCTGGACTAGGTAAGCGCCGACCGGAGCATGCCACAGTTCCGGGTTGTGATCCAACAGATGCGCGGGCATTTTTTCTCTGGCTATAATTTGTTTCATTTCTTCTTTCGGGCGGAATTTGGCGTAATCATGAAAGATAGCCGCCGTTTCCGCTTTTTTGGAGTCGGCGCCAAAGCGCTCCGCAAGTTCAATCGCCGTGTTCATTACGCCAATTGTATGGATATATCGATGCTCGGTCAATTGCTGCTTGACGCAGGCAAGTGCCTCCTCACGATTCATATAAACCATTCTCCTCTACATACTTCTTCACTTTATCAGGGATTAAGTAGTCAGTGGGCTTCTTGCTTTTAAACCGTTCCCTTATCATAGTCGATGATACCTCAAACTCCGGAACGTCTGCAAAGAGAAGCGGATAAGGGGTTTCAACATGAAAACCGGGGCGCTTTACTCCGATAAATTGAATAAGATTCAGCAGCTCGTCCAGCTTATACCATTTCGGCAGGTATTCAATCATGTCAGCACCGATAATAAAGAAAAGCTGATCATTCGGATATCGCTGCTTTAGTAAAGAAACGGTATCAAAGGTATATGACGGCCCTTCTCTTTCCATTTCAGCCAGCTGCAGCTTAAAGGATGGATTAGACTGAATAGCAAGCTTCAGCATTTCCACCCGATGAGTGCTGTCTGTATAGTCTTCATCCTGTTTATGCGGAGGAATTTGATTGGGCATAAACCAAATTTCGTCGAGCTCCGCCTGATACAGCACCTCATTCGCCATTAAAAGGTGACCGTTATGCGGAGGATCAAACGTGCCTCCGAAAATTCCGATTTTCTTCATTTCAACCACCTTAAGGAAGCTCGATTTGTTTATTTTCCTTTGATTCCTTATATAAAACAATTGTATTGCCGATCGTCTGAACCAACTGTGCGCGGCTTCCTTTTACAAGAGCTTCCGCAACATCATTTTTATCGTCTTCGCAGTTTTGAAGAACGCTGATTTTAATCAGCTCTCTCGCTTCAAGCGCTTCAGAAATTTGTTTAATCATGTTGTCATTGACTCCGCCCTTTCCTACTTGAAAAATCGGGCTTAAATGGTGCGCTTTTGAACGCAAGAAACGTTTTTGTTTTCCTGTTAACATTATTTTCCTCCTAATTTCCCTACTACAATAGATCTCATTTTTTCAACATCAGGCTCATGTCCCGTCCACAAGCGGAAAGACAATGCCGCCTGCTCAACAAACATGCCGACTCCATCCAGTGTTTTCAGACCTTTTTGCTTTGCTTCTTTTAATAGTGAAGTCTGAATCGGATTATACACGATATCGCAAACAACCGCACTGCTTGCAGCACGCTGCAATGAAAGCGGAATATCTTCCACGTTTGGATACATGCCTACAGATGTTGTATGGATAATTACATCATACTGCTCAAGCCGTTTTTCTGCTTCTTTTATGCTTAACACTTCTACATTGCGGAACGAGGGAGCAGATTCTGCGAGCTGTTTGGCTTTTTCTATCGTTCGGTTGCAAATATCAAACTTTTCCGGATTGTCGCGGACGATCGTTGTAAAAATCGCTCTGGCTGCCCCGCCCGCGCCGATCATTAAGAAAGACAGTTCGGAGACTGGTTTGTCCAAAATTCTCATTAAAGATTTCACAAAGCCTTCTCCGTCTGTATTATATCCGACAAGCTTGTCTCCTTCTCTTCTGACAGTGTTAACGGCACCAAGCACTTTTGCGCTCTCATCAATATGATCGAGATGATCCATGATGGAAACCTTGTGCGGAACAGTCACATTGATGCCTTGTACACCAAGAGCTCTTATCCCTTTTACCGCATCTTCCAGACGATTCTCTTCCACCTTAAATGCATGGTAGTGTCCGTCCAAACCAAGATCCTTCAAAGCCGCGTTATGGATATCCGGCGACATGGAATGCGCAATCGGATTTCCGATAACCCCGTACAGCTTCTTCATACTCCTCTCCCCTTTTTGTTAAATTAATGAGCGCCGAACAAATACGTGAACGCCTTTTGGCGCATAAGCCGTTATTTTTTTATTCGCGTCATGCACCGTTACCCAGCCTAACCCAGAGAAAACGATATCTGTCTTTTGCTCTTTCATCGTAAACGTATGGGCAACCAGCTCTGGAAACTCATCCATATCATCTTTTCCCGGCGGTGTGAGCAATTCTCCTGCGTGCTTTTCATAAAGCGCGTCTGCATTTTCCAGTTTCGTTCTGTGAATCATTAATTCATTCGGCATATAGCAGACAAAGGCAGCTCTTTCACCTGAAACATAATCAAACCTTGCCAGTCCGCCGAAATACAGCGTTTGCTGATCGTTTAGCTGGAATGTGCGCGGCTTCAGTTCCTTTTTGGGCGAGAGTACTTTTAAATCCTTTTTGTTTACATAGTGCGCCATTTGATGGTGATTGATGATTCCCGGTGTATCATAAAGCGCAGAGCCGTCATCTAACGGAATTTCAATTGCATCAAGAGTTGTGCCCGGGAATTGGGATGTCGTGATAATGTTGTCTTCACCTGACACTTCTTTAATAATCCGGTTAATGAACGTTGATTTCCCTACATTGGTACAGCCGACAACGTAAACATCCTTGCCGTTACGGTAATGCTCAATCGCATCAATGACTTCTCTGATTCCCTGGCCGCGTCCCGCACTGACCAAAAATACGTCAATCGGTTTTAAGCCAAGCTCTTTCGCTTCGCGCTTCATCCACTGGATCAGCCGTTCTCTTTTGAGCGATTTAGGCAGAATATCCGCCTTGTTTCCGACTAACAATATAGGATTGCCTCCGACTAAGCGCTGCAATCCATTAATCCAGCTGCCGTTAAAATCGAAAATATCAACAATTTTAACAACGAGAGAATCAGTTTCTCCAATTCCATGAAGGATGTTTAAAAAGTCATCATCCGTTAAGGAAACGTCTTGTATTTCATTGTAGTTTTTCAGTCTGAAGCAGCGCTGGCAAATCACACTTTCTTTAGAAAGCGAAGCCGGCGGCGCGTATCCCAGACCATTTTTGTCTTCGGTTTGGATTGTGACTCCGCAGCCGATACAAACAACCTTTTCCATTCTTACTCCTCCCACTGAATGTGCCCTTTTCGTTTGAGAGCACTCAGTATTCTGCGTTCGACCTGGCGGTTAAAGCGCGTAATAAAGCCATCCGAGGAAGCGACAGGCACGACCAGGATCGTATGGTAGCCGTTACGGTTCCCGCCGAGTACATCAGTCAGCAGCTGGTCTCCGATGACAACACAGTCCTCTTTTTTCAGCTCCATATTGCGCACTGCTCTATTAAAGGCTTTGCCCATCGGTTTTCTTGCTTTATAGATGAATGGTATGCCGAGCGGTTCCGAGAAAAGTTTTACTCTTCGCTCATTATTATTAGAGACAATCGTCACTTTAATGCCGTGCTCTTTCATTTCTTCAAACCACTCGATCAATCGCGGCGTCGCGTTTGGTCTGTCCCATTCAACAAGTGTATTATCCAGGTCAGTGATAATTCCTTTTACATTTCGTTCCTTTAATTTTTCAGGTGTAATATGAAAAATATTTTTAACAAACTCGTCAGGTAAAAAAAACTTTTTTAACAAAACCCGCACCCTTCCCTTTTCTTTCTCTTAAAATTCATGTCGAAAAAAATCGAACTTGCGCTTAAAGAAAAACTGAGCAAAAAAATTTCGACAAAAATTGGGTTTCTTCACCAGGTGTGGATAAATTTACACACACTATCCACTCTTATTACATCACTCTTTAGACAAATTATAAACACGATACTCACAAGTTATCCACTTTTTGGTGTGGATAACAGAACGATTGTTCTTATATGCAATTCATGGTAGATTAAAGATAATCTTCAGCTTCAGATGAACGCAACCTATAAATGTATGTCACAAAGTCATGAATGATTCCAACTATGAAGGAGGTGTCTCTCCCATTAATTGGGTTCCTAGCATGAGAAAATTATCTGATGAATTATTAATAGAATCTTATTTCAAAGCCACCGAAATGAATTTAAACCGTGACTTTATCGAGTTAATCGAAAACGAAATAAAAAGAAGATCGCTCGGACATATTATTTCCGTATCTTCTTAATAGGAATTTGTCTATTTTTTCCGGGCGTATTTCCTTTTTTTACTCAGATGACTGATATTATATCACTTCAGTTACGCGCTTTACTACTGTTTTCAGCAAAAAACACCCCTAAAAAGAGGTGTTTCCAGGGCTGGATTTCATGTGAACCAATACACTCCGCCCACAATCAGGAGAACAACAATCAAAACAACGATAAAAGCGTATCCGTATGCTCTGCTTGCGCCATATGGCCAGCCGCCGAAAGGATACGTGTATAAATAACCGCTGTACATGTGAAGCGCGCCTCCTTAAAAATGTTTCTATAACAGCCTATGTAGGAGAAATAAAACCGCTTAGGCCTTTGTCCGGATCAGCGCTTCAGGACCTGCCCATCTTGTATTCCTTCATAAACAACCCTTGCTCCTTTAGGTGTCATATGATTGCCTGAAGGATCTATCAAGCCGGATTGGATAAGTGCTTCATCAGTAGCTTTTCCGCCGTCTGCTTCTATAAAGTGCTTCCAGTTGTCTACGAGAGGCACATTCATATGTTTCGCGACATCTCTTGTAATATCATTGTATGAGTTATGCCACTTTCTCGCCCCGCCTTTTGATTCAAAAGCAGCCGCTTTATACCTGGAATAGTAAAAGAGGTGATGCTTCCCGTTTCCTTCAATAATAGGGATACACGTCATTAAAACAGGCTTGATGCCGTGTTTTCTGCTTTCTTTTATAAAGTAAACCAGATTCTCTCTGAAACGCAGCTTTGACACTCTTGGCTTTCCTTCAGCCAGAATCCCAGCGTCATTAGTGCCAAACATAATAAAAAGATGCTTAGGTTTTGGATCGAGTACATCTGTTTGAAACCGTAAACGGGCATCTTCAGTCGTTTGTCCTCCAATTCCTGCGTTGAGGATATCAAGATTCCCGCGTTCAGCCGTTTTTAAAATATTGACCCACTGCTGCGCTTTTGGATAGTCACGATAATCCCAATTAGAGCCGCGTGTATTGCTGTCACCAAATGCTACCACGTCTTCGTATCCCTTTCCTTCACATCCTGCTGTAACGAACAGCAGAAGGAAAAGGATGAACATATACTTCATCTTTACACCCCCAAAAGCTTCATCTTTATGTTATACCTCTGTTCTGTTTCATTCAACGCAGAGTTTTTTCGTTATAGCGTTCTCTCTATTGTTAACGTGTCCCTCTCAACTAAAATCATTCTGTTTCCAGTAAGGGATGAGATATCTATTTCAGTTCCCGACTTTTTCTGCGAAAAAACACTTCAAAGAGTTGAATGCAATAACCTGCTTCCGCCAGAGGAAACAGGCTATTGATTACCTCTGCATTTATTTTAATTTCGCTTTAAGCTTGGCCTTTGTTTTTGGTCCGTATATACCATCAGCTTTTAATCCATTCATCAGCTGAAAACGTTTCACGGCATTTGCTGTTTTCGGTCCATAAATGCCGTCAATACCGTTATTCTTCGCGCCTTTATCGGGGTAAAAATGAAGGGCGGCTAAAGCCTTTTGCAGCTGAAGAACTTTAGTGCCTTTTCTATAAGGCGCAGTGAGTTTTATTACTCCTGAAGGCAGAGGATAAGATTTGGGTGATTCTTTAGATGGCGTATCAGAGGAAGAAATTCCGTTTTTGAAAGCACTCCATTGATGTAAGAGTTTGCGGGGACATTCTTTTCCAGACCATTTTTTGTGGGGAACAACACGATCCAGCGAAATATTGTGATCCTTCATTAATTTTTTGATCAGCCACTGCGCATTAGCTACTGCTTTGTCAAAATCGCCGTCTGCATTTTCACAGATTTCAATCCCGATTGATTTGCGATTCCCTGTCCCATTGGTGCCGTCGCCAGCATGCCACCCGTTTTCAGTAAGAGGAAGATGCTGATAGATGTCTGAATCGTCTACTGTAAAATGCCAGCTGACAGATGTACTTGGGTTTTTCACATAATCAGCGTGCATTTTTGCATCGGCACCTTTGGCGGTATTTGCTGTATTGTGCACCGTAATATAGGCAGGTGTCATCGCATAGCCGGGACGGTTATCGTTTGATTTTGGTATAAAATCCCTTTTTATCGCTACCATTTCTATCCCTCCCTACTATTAAAGAATGCAGCAACAAGAGAAATGGACAGCCTATTTTACTAGATAAAAAAAAATTGTATTTCCCCCCACTCGTATGACAGTTGAACCACCGAAACGGTACAAGTTATACTAACGTAGATGCCGGAGATTCTGCCTCCTGACATCGCCACAAGTGTTGGGAGTGGATAATTGATATGTTAAAAAAGACTTTAGGTATAATCTTGATCATCGCCGTTATTGCAGTCGGGTTCTATCAGAAAGAAGCTTGGCTTGATGCTATAAAAGCAGGCGGATTGATCTCCGTTTTATGTAGTATGCTGCTGATAGCCGCCGACGTCTTTTTCCCGATTGTGCCGTTTGCAATCATTGCAGCTTTAAATGGCGCTGTGTTCGGAATTGCAAATGGTGTTTGGATTACACTGGCCGGTTCAATGCTCGGTACGATATTGCTGTTTTTTCTCGCGAGGTACAGCTTTCGAGATTGGGCCAGAAAAAAAATAAAAGCTTATCCTGCTATACAAGGCTACGAGGCTTCATTCGATAAAAATGCGTTTACTGCAGTTTTATTGGGAAGGCTTATCCCTGTTATCCCTTCTCTAGTCATGAACGTTATATGCGGACTAAGCAGTGTTCGGTGGCATGTTTTTTTCTTCGCCTCTTTAATAGGAAAAATTCCGAACATTTTAGTTGTTACCATTGCCGGCGCCAATTTCTCCAGCAACAAATTGCTGTCTTTCAGTATTTACGGGGCCTACGTTCTGATCCTGATGCTAATCATATATATAAAGTTTCCTCATCTGGTGAAAGCGTCAAAAAAATAAGGGCGGCCCGCTTCGCCCCCCTTACTTTTTTTCTGTTGCATGTCCTCCAAATTCATTACGGAGCGCAGCAACGACCTTTCCTGTAAACGTATCGTCTGTTAACGAACGGTATCTCATCAAGAGCGACATCGCGATCACCGGAGCTGCTGTCTGCAGATCTAGTGCCGTTTCCACTGTCCATTTCCCTTCCCCGGAGGAATGCATGACGCCTTTGATCTGGTCCAGCCTCGCGTCTTTAGAAAAAGCTCGCTCAGTCAGCCCCATAAGCCACGACCTTATGACAGAGCCATGATTCCATACCCTTGCAACTTTCTCATAGTCAAATTCAAACGGACTGTTTTCCAGCACTTCAAATCCTTCACCAATGGCAGCCATCATTCCGTACTCAATGCCATTATGAATCATTTTCAAAAAGTGGCCGCTGCCCGCTTCTCCGGCATATAAATATCCATTTTCTACAGCAGTATCCCGAAACAGCGGCTCCGCGATACGCCATGCTTGCGGGTCTCCTCCAACCATATAACAAGCCCCGTGACGCGCTCCCTCCATACCGCCCGAAGTTCCGGCGTCGAGATAATGAAGACCGGCTTCTTTCATTTGATTGTACCGCCGGATCGACTCTTTATAATGAGAATTTCCAGCCTCAATGATAATATCCCCTTCGTTTAATAACGGTGCCACATCACTCAGTACAGCATCCACAACGTCATGCGGCACCATCACCCACAGAATTCGCGGCGTATCTAATAATGAAATCAATTCTTTTATATTTGTTGTCCCCTCAGCCCCATAAGATATCAGTTCATCAACAGCCGCTTGATTCACGTCATAACCGATTGCTTGATGATTGCGGTCGATCAATTGCTTTCCTATGTTTATGCCCATTTTCCCTAAGCCGATCAATCCTATTTTCATGTGAGTTCCTCCTGGTTGTCTAAACTCTAAAGCCATTACTCTTTATGTTCCCTGTGAACTGCTATGTGATACGTCCTGTTTTCTCAAATAAAAAACAAAAGCGGGCCGCGATCAGCAAGAGTAATTCCTTTTATCCCCAGTAACTTACTGCTCCGTGTCATATCGTTTCTGTATGATCTTTATCATAAAGAAGGCTTGATAATCATTTGGCGGCTTCATGCATGACAGCAAAAATAGCGGAAACATTCTTGATTTCCTCTCTATTTAAGTTAAAATATGGGAAGGGAATTCAACTTATTTCTAGCTAAGAAGGTGACAACTTGCAGGATCAAACACAAACTATAATTGGAATTACGAAAACCGCGAAATGTTTATTATACGGTACACTTGCAATCATCGGTCTTCTCATTGGTTATTTTTTTCATCAGCTTGCGAAATGGGCATTATCCCTGCCGTGGATTCCATTAGAAGGCCCTCTTCGGCTTGTTACCTCTTTTCACGGATCACCGGTTAAGTTTATCACCGCGCTGCTTGGCCTGATTGCCGGTATATGGTTCGCTCATTCAATCATGAAATTGCTATTAACTGTACAGATTACAAACGACTCCGTAGCATTAATGAAAGGCAAGCATGTTCAAACGATCAACTCCGAAGACATTGCTCTGGTATTTATTGATCACAAACGGCTTGTCCTCTTAGGAACAGACGGATATGAACTGGCACGTGAAGAAATAGATGAAAAACCTAAAATCATTGAGCAGGCCTTTAAAAAGCACCATTACCTGTGGTCGGCTGAAGGTGACCCGTTTAAAGATAAATTTAGACGATGGGTACCTGAATCACCCGCTCTCTCTCCAAGCGCTCATGCTATATTGAAGGCTCGTCAGAAAGCACTGAAAGAAGAGGAAACAGACGACATTGAAGATTTCCGTCTTGAACTCGCAAAGATCGGAATTGTTGTACGTGAAGAAGGAACACGCCAGTATTGGCGAGAAACAGAATCGTATCCTCCTCAGGAGAATCAGCCTAGCGGCAAAATAGGATCATAGCAAAAGAGGCTCAGAATTGAGCCTCTTCTTTTATCACTGAACAATAAACAACACTTTGGTGCCATCTGGATAACTGCTCATTTGATTTCCTACCCATGAACCGGCGCCGCGATTATCAGAAGGCGTTACATATCGGACATCGGCTCCGGCACCTCCTTCTTCACAAACTGCCATCGGCCATTCATCCCGATCGTAGCCAGGCTTCGTCGGAATTCCTTTTAATGATTCCTCCCGCCTTTTGTCCGCTCCATCACGATCAATTGTACATATATCAGAATGTCCTTCGGCAATCGCATCTCTTATATGATCCCCGGTTTCCGGATAACGAGACAACGGAAAATATAAAACTTTGTCATATAAAGCAGCCCCCTTGACCTGTTGCGGAGCCGTCATATCCTTTCCCAATAAACCAAGAAAAACTGCTGCCGCCAGAAGAAGCATTGCCATCCATCTTTTCATCCTCATCCCCCCATACAGTTTCGTTCATTTAAATGTATGGGGGCAGCGTAAAGATTATTTTAAAAAACAAAACCTAAGCTCCCCATTGAGAAATTTCCCGGTACAGACACAGACAGCCTTCCGATCACATACATTGACATATAGGCTTTTGCCTACATAATCATGTGGAGGTGACGATGGTGACAGGTGTTTTCGCAGCGCTCGGTTTTGTAGTTAAAGAGCTTGTCTTTTTAGTATCTTACGTGAAAAACAATGCCTTTCCACAACCGCTCTCAAGCAGCGACGAAAAAAAATACTTAGAGCTCATGGCTAAAGGGGATGAACATGCCAGAAACATGCTGATTGAGCATAATCTTCGCTTGGTCGCCCATATTGTAAAAAAGTTTGAAAATACAGGTGAAGACGCAGAGGACTTAATCTCCATCGGAACAATCGGGCTGATCAAAGGAATTGAAAGCTATTCCGCCGGAAAAGGGACAAAACTGGCGACGTATGCTGCGCGGTGTATTGAAAATGAGATTGTAATTACAAAAGGGGGGTGCATACACCCCTCTTTAATACGTTTCAATATATACGGTGTCAGAATCCACAACGGTAACTTCTTTCACGATAAAGTTAACAATTGTTTTTTTATCTTCAAGAGTTAAGTTATCTGCACCGATTGATTGAAAATAGTCGATGGCTCTCTTTAGAGCATTTTCGCTTGAGCTTGTATCATCTAATACTTTCATTTTTGATTGAATTTCGTTACACTTTTCAGTAAGCTGGTTTTGCTTTTTTTGCAGCTCAATAATTTGTGCTTTGATTTCATCAATATCTAAATCATCGTCATCGCTTAGGCTGATTAGCGTTAAAAGACGCTTGCGGCCTTTTTTTGTTTTCTCTATCTCTTTCTGAATAAGTTCTAATTCATCAGACAGGTGATTTGAGTGTTCAATTTCTTTAAAAGAAGCATACTTTTGAGGATTTGTGATGAATTTAAAAATCTCACTCCATACATGTCGGTTTAATTTATTCTCAGACATTTCTTTTCCGCAGCCGCGATCCTTTGCTCCAGAATAATTTTTCCGGCAAGTATACACATAGTAGTCTTTACCGTGTGACTTTCTTTTCTTCCCTGTCATGGTATTTCCGCATTTCCCGCATCTAACCAAACCCGATAACAAGTAATTGTGAGGGCTGATACTCAAGTGTTTTCTTTTACTTTGACCTAAGAGTTCTTGAGCATAATCCCATTGTTCAGCTGGAACAATTGCTGGAATTGCCACAGTGATTTGCTCTTCTTCAGGCCTTATTTTAATTATAGATTTGTTCCCTGCCTGTTTTGAAACATAGGAACCCTCTGTATCATATTTATACTGTCTATGTTCACCCTTATAAGAAGAGTTCATTAATATCTGTCTAACAACCTGCCTGTGCCATACTTTAGCGCCTTTTTTTGTTTTAACCCCCATCTGAGTTAAATGTAGAGCAATCCCATTTACTCTGCCGAAAAAAGGGCTTTTATGATCGGTGAAATAGTTAAAAATCATCCGAATGATTTTTGCTTCCTCTTCAAATATCTCAAGAGTTCTTTTCTCTTTAACAAATTTATAGCCATATAGTTTAGAATCTTTAATGATCATGCCTTTTTTCATTTTTTGAAGTCGACCGCTTGATGTCCGTTCTTTGATTTTGGCTTTTTCAAATTCTGAGATTGCTCCACGCATAGCGAAAAATAATTGACCTTCTGGAGAATTGGCGTACTCTCCATTTACAAATATCAATGGTATATTTCGCTTTCGTAGTTCATCATCAATGATAAGCTGATTCATTAATTTCCGAGAAAGACGGTCTGGATCGTAACAAATGACTTGACTTATAAGTCCTTTGCTTGCATCCTCCCTCAAGCGATTCAAAGCCGGACGTTCTAAAAGCTCTCCAGAAAATCCTTCATCGGCATACTTCAGTACATCCTTAGTCCCTGCTTTCTTTATGCAGGCCTCGATCTGGCTGTCGATGCTCGATCCCTTGATCGCTTGTTCCTCGGTCGATACCCTTACATATATTGCTATCACCCTGAATCTCCTTCCTATATAGTTTTATTAAATAATGATAGCAATCGTTAATGCATTTGTCAGCTTGCGGTCCCTCGATGATTATGACCTTCATAAAATGCATCACCCCTTGGGTAATGCTATGTAGGAGCTGTTTGTCCAAATGAGGAGATTTTCAATGAGTATAAAAAAGCAGTAAAAAAACCGATGGTAAAAACCACCGGTTTTCACTACACTAATTAGGCCCTCACATGGTATATCTATATTATTGGTTATGAAAACTTAATTTTTATTACCCTCTTTATATTCACTTTGATCATTTCTATACGTTAAATGAAATATGGTTAAAAAATGGTGAGCTAAAACAATAAAGATACCAACCTGTTCATTTGGTATCCTCATTCTTCAAATACCTCAATAAAATGGGCACTGTTTTTAGGTTATTAAACCACTGAATATTTTATGTTATTGCACGTGTACTGGTGCCAATAACCACCATTCCACTTTCGATATCAAAATTTCCCATCTAGTTTAAAAAAGCTGGCGAGAGATAGTTTATCCCACACTCTTTTTAGTATTGTTAATCTGTCTATGTTTTTTCGCCCATAGTCTTCCAATATAACCTGTTCCAAATAGAACACCCGCTACAATAAATACAAATCCTATTAATTGTGAAATTGTAATTGTTTCATTTAAAAAAATAGCGGAGAATACAAGACCAAAAAATGGAACAAAGTTGTTAAATATGGCTGTTTGACCTGCACCTATCTGCTGAATAGCTGCATTAAAAACAATATATCCAATTCCCGTTGCTACTAACCCTGATACGATAAATAAAAAGTAAGTAAATAAAGGTGCAGAAGTCATTTCATTGACCCCACCAGGTTCCGTTATAAAACTAATAATCAACAATCCAATTGAGCCAGCTAGGTACATTATTGTTGTTACCTGTTTTGAATCAAGTGTTTCTGTTGCCTTTTTTACGAAAATAAAACTAATTGCTTGGACAAACATGGCAATAATTAAAATTAATTCTCCCTGAGATAATTGCATGTTACTGAATGATCTACCCTGAATAAAGAAGACGCCGGTTAATGCTAGAATAAAACCAAGCACTCGTAATTTTGTCAGTTGTTCACCTAAAAAGAGAACAGCAAGTATTGCGGTTGTGAGTGGAACTAATGCAAGAATTAAAGAAGCATTCGAAGCATCAATCATTGTTAAGCCTACTGCTATTAGCGAATGATGTAAGATGACACCAAATAACATTCCAAGTAATGTATAGATCCATTCCTTTTTCGTTAAACGACGAAATGATTTCCCCAGAACGATTATGATTAATGCTGTAATCCCAGCCATCATAATTCGAAAAGCTGTCATTGTTTGAGGGGGTAAATCTTCCACCAATACTTTAATTATAACAAGATTAAGTCCCCAAATAGCTGTAACAAAAAACACTAAACCGTATAGTAATAAGCGTTTTTGATTCACAAGTTACTCCTCCATTTTCCAAGTGTAATGCTATGTTTAACTATAAGTGCCATATTACTTTAACGTTTGTATAACACTCAACACATTTCTATAACACTTATCCTTTATGTTTTCATCTGTGGAACTACTGTATGAAGACTTGCTTAATAGCGTTTTATTCTTATGTATGAATAATTTTCATTCAAGGGTTAAAATAAATATATTAAAATCTGCTATATCAGATAAGACTATAATACTAACCAAATGTATAACACTTAGGAGGATTTCTGGTGCGAATTGATATTCAAAGAAATAGAGGGGAATCACTATCTAAACAAATATATCAATCTATTGTTGACCGAATCCGTTCAGGACTTTTGGATGAGGGGTCGAAATTGCCTTCTGTACGTAGTCTTTCCAAACAACTGGAAGTAAGTTTGGTTACAGCTGTCAAGGCTTACAAACAATTAGAAAATGATGGATTTGCTACTTCTATCCAAGGAAAAGGTACTTTTGTAAAAGCAAAAATAAGCGATAAAAAGAAAGAAGAAGCAATACCTTCATACGATTGGCAATTATCACTTCAAGATTATCTACCAAGATCCCAGTTTGCTCGTTATCATATAGCTCCTCAAAAAGTTCATCTTTCATCGTCCATGATAGATCCTAAACTACTTCCAAACAGATATTTTGAGCATGAGGTACAACAGGTTCTTTCGGAGAACCCAGAGTTATTGTCTATATACGGCAATGTTCAAGGTGATAATCAACTAAGGAGTGAAATGTCTGCCTATTTAAAAAGGTCAGGGGTTACTTCCACACCAGAAAATATCTTAGTTACAAGTGGTCTTCAACAAAGTATAGATCTTGTTGCTCGTACATTTGTTGGACCTGGGGATGTGGTTGTAATGGAAGCACCGACATACCCGGGGGCAATTGATATTTTTCGGGGAAGAGGTGCCACCATACTTACGGTGCCTGTTGATAAAGATGGAATGCGAATAGATATACTCCAAAACGTGTGTGAAAAGCATAAACCAAAAGTAATCTTTACGATTCCTACATTTCATAATCCAACAGGTGTTGTTATGTCTCTAAAACGACGTAAGCAGTTACTTGATATAGCCGGGAGTATTCATTGTATTATTGTGGAGGACGATCCATGCAGTGAGATTTATTTTGGAAAAAAACCACCTGTCACCCTTAAAAGTATGGATCAGTTTGGTAATGTAATTTATTTAAGAGGATTGAGCAAAACGATTGCTCCGAGTTGCAGAATAGGAATATTAACAGCTTCTGGCTCTATTTTCAATCGTTTATTAGCTGCAAAAGCAAATGCTGATTTAGGAAGTCCTTTACTTACACAAAAGGCTATTCTTCCCTTGATTAACTCTAAAAGAATGATAGATCACTCAAAGAAGTTGAGGACGGCTCTAAAAATCCGAAGAGATTTAGCTCTTGATTTACTTACAAGTCTTTCTCCTGAGGGTGTATCTTGGACGATACCAGAAGGAGGATTAAATTTATGGATCAGTTTGCCTTCTTGGATTGATAGTCATCTTCTTTTATCAGAAGCAAAAAAACAACAGATAACATTTTTACCAGGATCAGCATGTTATCCAGTGGGGCAAGAAAATAATCATTTGCGTATTAGTTACTCATATATAAATGAAGAACTATTAGCACATGGAATTAAAACATTATGTAATATCTTTCATACTGCGATTTCATCCCAAAAAATAAGTGAAAATAGACCAAATTTTTAAAGTAATCATTGATAATATAAACTGAATTTTAGATTTCATCGTTCACTTCTAAGAATCTTCGAAACAGCTTATATTTTGAAGATTCTTGGTCAGTATTTAATTTCTCAAGTCCTCAAAATATTCAAATGTCTGTCGGTTATTGAAATAATCTTCGTATTGGATCATGGGTATCTTATCCGCTTTTCTTCAATATATTCCACATTACGAGTAATGTAGTTTTATGAAGAACAGCAAGAGTTACAAAAGCAAGTAATCCCATCGGTTGAATTGTTTTCGGACCGACTGTTATTTTGCATACAAAACGGTCGGTAGTTGCTTCTTTACATGTTATCCCTAACGCCCCAATCCAACCTGCCAAATCGTTTTTCATTTTGCAATTCTTTGTTTTTCCTTATCCTGTATCTCAAACGTTAAAGCCCATTCAATCCTTATATTTGCATAATGTTACATTCATTTTGTGTACAAAATAGTCACTGATACCGCATCATGAATAATTCTATAGAGATTTAATAACCTATATTAAAAACAAAAAAGATACCAATTTAATCTTTGGCATCTTCTCTATTTGATTCCCTTCACAATTATTTACATATTTCATCCTACTAATTGAAAATATAAAGTTAACTTAACGAATAAAAGCAAGGTCTTTCTTTGCTAAAGCATCTTCCAACCACCTAGGGTGCATTGGCAATAGATTATCTGGTAACTCGTGAATATTAAAATACCTAACTTCTAAGGCCTCCTCTGTGGATTTTTTCAATGTCCCTCCAATAACTTCACATTGAAAACAGTTGGTAATAAAGTGACTGACTCTTCCGTCAGGGTAAATAAATGTTTGTGAGCTTGGATCTGAATAAACTCCTATCATTTTAGAAACTTTAACAGTTAATCCGGTTTCCTCTTTTATTTCTCTTATTATCGCTTGCTCAACTGATTCACCAGGTTCCACATGTCCTGAAGGGATGCCCCATAGACCATTATCAGCACGCTTCATTAATAAAACCGAACTTGATTCTTTGATTATTATTCCAGCGACTCCAGCTTTAACTTGTTCTGTCCATTGATAATCTGGTTTCTCACGCACTTCTATCTTAACTTCACTATCGAACAAATACTTCAAATCTCGGATCACAACATCTGGATTTCTAAAGTCATGTTCTACAGGAAATAAAGTATTTTGATCAGAAACTAAGATTGAAGCTATCCCCATTCGATTCGCTCCAATAATATCTGTCTCAGGTGTATCTCCAATCATGACGCATCTCTCTTTGTCTTCAAAGGACTCAAGTACTTTTTCAAATATTGAAGACTCCGGTTTTCCAATTATAATGGGCTTTTTATCTGCTCCCGTTTTAACAGCCTCAACTATGGCACCTGTAGCTGGAGCTGGTCCTTTAGCGGTGGGAAATGTTTTATCCCCATTTGTAGCAATAAATGAAGCTCCACGGCGGATGAGATTTACCGCCTTATGTATATCTTGAAAAGTAATATTGTTATCCCATCCAATAACAACAGCCTCTGCTAGGTCTTCTTCAAGATCAATACCAGCTTTTTGAATCTCGTTTTTTAGTTCATCATTTCCTAATAT
The DNA here is from genome assembly GCF_002289525.1 of Bacillus sp. 7705b. Lineage (NCBI taxonomy): Bacteria > Bacillati > Bacillota > Bacilli > Caryophanales > Bacillaceae > Bacillus > Bacillus sp. 7705b. The sequence continues at coordinate 39,224 of NZ_NSDH01000016.1, forward strand.
ATATGCTCTCTTTATTCCAGCCTTAACAAGGTAATCAGCTGTTGCCCACCCCGAAGTAATCACTTCATCAATACTTGCTGAAAAACCGAGTTTATGAAGCCTTTTAACAATCGTTTCTCTTGTAACACAGGGATCATTCGTTAAAAAACGAATGGATTTCTTTTCTTCACGGAGGCGTTTTAAAGAAGAAACAGCTTCTGGTAAAGCTTTGTCTCCTATATAAATAACTCCGTCTAAATCGAATAAAAATACATCATATTCCTTATAGATCATCGTAACACTCCTTAAGTAGATGTCTTTTAGTTAATGATTGAGCGATACGCGAAATGATTTGTAGGCCCATGTCCCTTCCCAATCCCTAAAGGATGTTTAATCGCAGCTGAAATAAATTCTTTTCCAGTTGCTACAGATTTCGGTATACTGTGCTGCTTTGCTAGCTCTGCAGTTATAACGGCAGAAAAAGTACAGCCTGTTCCATGAGTATGTTTTGTATCAAAGCGAGGAGAAACAAATTCCTCGAAGGCCTCATCAAAATACATAATATCGCGAGCTTCTCCGTTCAAATGCCCCCCTTTTACTACAGCACTCTTTGCTCCATATACTTCCACAATTTCTTTAGCAGCATCTCGCATCTGCTGTACAGTTTTTATTGATTTGCCGATTATTACTTCTGCTTCTGGAATATTTGGTGTAATAACAGTTGTTTGAGGTATTAATAATTTTTTCAAATGATTAACGGCATCCTTTTGAAGTAGATGATGCCCACTTTTAGCAACCATAACTGGGTCCATCACATACGATTGGATATTAGCCGCTTTTAATTTTTCAGCTATCAGTTCTATAATTTCCACACTTGCAAGCATACCAGTTTTTACAGCATCCGGTTTTATATCTCCAATGACACAGTCTATTTGCTGAGATATATTATTCAAGGATACCTCCTCAAAACTTTTCACACCAAGTGTGTTTTGAGCAACAACTGATGTAATAACAGCCATTCCAAATACTTGCTGCTCCTGGAAGGTTTTTAAGTCTGCATGAATTCCCGCTCCCCCGGTTGGATCTGTTCCAGCAATCGAAAGTGCTTTATAGATATCCGTCAACTCATACACCTCCTAAGGTAGGTTTCACTGCTTCAAAAATTATAAAAGGCGGGTATTCCTTTTCACTTTTCCAATTATTAAATTTAAATTTTTGTTCGATGGCCTTTAACTGCTCTCCGTCAATATCGTTTAACGTTGGTTCCAGTAATGTTACACTTTCAAAACCTACATTAGATAAAAGTTTATAGTACATTGACTTCGGCCAATGAAAGTCATTTAAAATTAAATCTTCTTGTTCAGGAACATGAAGCCACTCATTTCTTTCTTCTCCATAAGAATACTCTTTCCCCGGTATTCCGTTGCGAAAGGTTGAAAATTCTATTCCAGTTGAGTCAGGGTTTGTATCGAGTATAACAAAAGAAGCACCTGGTTTTAACACACGAAAAATTTCATCCATGATTCTTTTGATACGTTGATCACTATCTGTATTAATAAAGACGTAACAGGCCATAGCAGCATCAACTGAATGATCTGGTAAGAAGGAAAGATTATCATGTTCAATTAAATGATAGTCAACATGTGGATGTTTTCTTTTTGTCTTTGCTATATCCAACATCTTACTTGATTCATCTACTGCGATTACATTGCAATCTATTCTGTCAGCTAACCTATATGCTACCTTTCCGGGACCACAGCCAAAATCGAGCACCTTTTTAATATCCGCTTTATCAAATTTACGAAAAACATACTCAAAACCTAATGTTTGTTCTAAAACGTCGTTATAAGCATCGAATTTACCAGCAACACTGTCTTCTTTCCAAGAAGTTTTCATTAAATTTCCTCCTTTTGTTTAGTTGAGAAGTAATTAAACCACTTATTTCTAACAAAAAATTGATAAGTAGGAAGTAAGCCTTGAAATAGAGAAAGGTCCATATCTCGCTTATAAGCAATATGCTGATATATACTGAAAAGTAAAAGAACCTGTTCCCAATACTCAGGTAATTCTAGAGTTTCAATATCATGCCTTGACAATGAAATTTGATCTTTTCTAAGCAAAGACTCATATTCTAAAACTGTTTCAATGAAAGGCCAATTATTCCCGGCAGGCATTTTAGGAAATTCAAAAGCCGAGGTATCATTATAATTTTTAGCTTCCTCAAGTACTGTTTTTGCCCATTCGTTGTCGGACTCGTAGATATGAAAGGAACCAACATTATGGAAATATTCTCCGACTTCTAAATGAAGTTCTCTCGCCATTAATTCTTGCATAAATGTAAAAGAGAAAAGATCACTAATCATTCCTCGAAATGCATCATTTGCACGCATTACGGAAGACATGTATAACTTGTTTTCTCTTATGAAAAATTGCAAACCGATTGTGCAAGAAACATCAATGTTTCCAGAAACGAAGAGTTCCGAGGCATCGAATATTTGAATAAATGCCCTTTTTGAATCAATGTCTTCTTGTGTCAAAAGATTTTTTATTCTATTCCATTGATTTAGTTTTGCGTTTCCAAATTCAAATATTTTAGGTCCATACGCAGTGCCTGTTAATGTTTTTTTATTCATTGAATATAAAGGCATTTTTTTATTGTAATAACTAATAAAATCTAAGTTGTTACTCCCCGACAAATACCATAAAACTTCAGCAAAATTAAACACGATATTTGTTTTTCTAGAGGGTAAGTAAGTGACACGTTCTACTGGATTTTCAAGGGTCAGATGATAGTTCAATTTTTCTTTGCTTTTTTGTCCACGCGGTGAATTCAAAAATTCAGGGTTGTGATAGATGTCATACAGGGTTTCCATATATGCTTCATGAAAAGTTCTCTTTCTCATTTAGATTCCACCTTTTATTTCATAAGGATACTTTTAATCTTCTGTAATAAATCATCGGTATCTTTAAAATTAATGTATTCAACATCAGCTACTACATTTAACCCTTGGATTAAGAATGCGTAATCTCTATCTTTTTCTAGTAATAACACTATCTTTTTTTTCAAGGCAGAAGCCCATCCAATTTCTATATGTGTTCCAGGAGAAGCCGGTGAGCCAGGAAAAGCTACAAAAAGGTCACAAGTGCTTATTTCATCAAAATCAATTTTAGTGCATTGTTGAGGTGTCATGAAATCTTTCCCCCATCCTTCTCGCTTGTGAGCATTATGAACTAACCATCCTTCATTTTCAAAAAAAGAAATTAAAGATTCCAACTTTCCCCTTTCATGTAAGCTCATCAATCCAGTATTCTCGTCTACTAAACTTTTAAAAGGCCCTGCTAAAAAAACTTTTTTAGTTGTCACTTTAATATCATCCTTTCAAAATAAATAAAGCCACTTTCATATGGAAAGTGGCTTAAAAATAGATAAGATAAAAAATCTCTCTAATTTTCTCACTTCCCTACGCTGGTGTTAACCAAATCAGGTTCAAAGGGTCAGGACTTAAGTCTCTTCTCAGCTTCTAAAAGCTCCCCTAGTGGATAAAATATAAATATTTACTTTAATCCTAAACTATTCCACATGATTAGTCAAACAATGTTAGGTTAACAAGAAAGCAGCTAATTATAATTTAAAAAATGATACCTATAAGTTTTGGTATCTTCATCTAAATCGAGTCCCTCAATAAAGTGAAAGTATATTGTCAATTACAAAAGCCTGTTATTTCAAGCATATGAAGTCATTCAATACATCTATTTATATCGGTTTATATCTATTTTGGACACAAAATGGGCGCAAGTTCAGCAATCCGTCCAAATAAAAAAGGAAGGTCTAATCACCTTCCTCTTTATGGACCAACTCGATCTGCGCCAATTTTGAAACCACCATTTGAAGCATTGTCTGTATCTGAAAAGTTAGTAAATGCTAGACGCTTTTTAACACCATTACTGTAAATTGAATTCGGCCTATCTTCATTAATATTGTTTAATATTTTAAAGAATAAAGTTATACTATAAGAAAAATTGGAAAGGTGAAGATTTGAACATGGAGAATTATTTATTATTTATCTTTACAGCAATCCTAATCATAATTATGCCCGGACCAGGATTTGCATTAGTTACAAAAAATACTCTCTCACATGGTAAAAAAGGTGGTATAAAGACAGTATTAGGAACGGTATCTGGAATGATGATTCATACAGTAATGGCTACACTAGGACTTTCTGCTATCCTAATGAAATCAGCGATACTATTTACAATAATAAAATATGCTGGTGCTGTTTATTTAATTTATTTAGCTGTAAAATCAATTAAAAGTGCTTTTTCTAAAAAAGAAAACATAATAGTAACAGAGGACGCAAAAGTTAAGGTAACTAGTACAGTTAAAAGTTTCAGACAAGGATTTATTACTGCTATATTGAACCCAAAAACAACCGTATTTTTCCTTAGTTTTCTACCGCAATTTATCGTGAGTAATCAAAGTCATTTTTTCCAATTTCTTTTCCTTGGACTCACGTTTACAATTTTGACAGGTATCTGGTATTTGTTTTATATCGTTTTAATACATAAATTACGAATTTTCTTAAAAAAAGAGAGTATAAACAGAACGATAGAAGGGGTTATGGGAACGGTATTATTAGCATTTGGTATTAGATTATTTTTTCAAAAATAAAAAAAAAAGAAAAGAGAAATATCCATCATAAAGGATTTCTCTTTTTTTACTTAACTCTAATCACCATTGTAATTTTTTAAGGAATGATAAAATATCTGAATGGATGATTTCTTGGTCTTTTCCTAATGTCATCAAGTGCTTTGAATTAAGATAACATTTGACACTTTTATTAGTCGTAATTAAATTATCATATATATAGTTCGCACTTTCCTTATATAATGGTTCATCTAACTCTCCGTACATGATTCTGATTGGTTTATTAATCTCTAAGTCTTGCATTGTCATATCAATATGATCCTTGAGGAACACTAGTCTTTCGGACGACAATTTTTCTAGTTTTTTTATTTCAATGCAGATTTGTTGTTCTTCTTTTCCTTCAAATTGTTTGTAAGCCCTCGCAAATTTTAAAATACGATCTTTTAATGAATCAACTTCTCTTTTATATGGTACAGACATGATAACAATGCCATTAACATCATTGAATCTTTTCCCTACATTTAACGCAAGCACTCCTCCTAGAGACACTCCGATAACGGCAATATGTTTACAGCCTTGATTTTTTAAGAAAGAATAACCTTCTTCAACACTTTTCCACCAATCAGTGGGGGTTGTTTGAATTAATTGTTCAGGTGATAATCCATGTCCTTTATAGAGAGGGGCAAAACATGTATAGCCTTTTCCATTTAAATACCTTCCTAGTTGTTTCATATCACGAGGATTACTAGTGAAAGAATGTAATAATAAAACTGCTTTTGTTCCTCCCTTTAAGAAGAAAGACTTTGGTTTAATAACTTTCATCATTGTTTCACACCCTTAAATCAATAATTTCTTCATTAATACTTTCATACTAATATGATTATAGCATTATCAAATTCAGCAAATTGACCATTTTTTACTTACCTTTTTTACCTAACCTTCTTCGCGTTATTTAAATAATTAATTTATAAGTAAATAGGAGTAAACATGTGGTTACTCCTCTAACTTTGTCTGTTCACCTTTTGCTTCTTCATAGTCTGGTGTTTTCTTAAATAGAGCAAGACAATCATCTCTCCATAACCTGGTAGAAGCTCCTTAATTAAAAAGCCAAAAAGTTCTTGCGGTCCCACCGAAAATTTAAATTGCGGTGCCCTATTGCCTTTTTCTGCGAACGAAAACTTGTTAATATTTACATTACTAGTAGAGTTAAGGGAAGGGTGAATTTCTTGATATCAATCACATCAGCTGAAGTGGGAATGAAGATTAATGAATGGCATAGGCATATTCAAAAATTCAACGTTACTGATGCTGAAATGTTAAAGGCTGAAATAGAACGTGATATAGAGGTTATGGAAGAAGATCAAGACTTGCTTATTTATTATCAACTAATGGCCTTTCGCCATAAAATCATGTTGGAATACACGCTGCCATCTGATGAAAACCGAATGGAACTTTCAGAATATTCGAAGAAAATTGAAGGCCATAAGAAAAAACTAGACAATATGCGTGCATACTATTATAACTTCTTCCGTGGGATGTATGAGTTTAGAAACGGTGAATACACAAAGGCCATTACATATTACAAAAAAGCTGAACGTAAAATTCCAACAATCTCCGACAAGATTGAAAAAGCTGAGTTTTATTTTAAACTGTCTGAAGTCTATTATCATATGAAAATGACACACATTTCGATGCATTACGCTGAGCTTTCATACAACATCTATAAGAAACACGAGCTTTATTCTGTTCGACGTATACAGTGCCATTTTGTTATTGCTGGCAACTACGATGACCTTGAAAATCATGAAAAAGCTCTCCCCCACCTTCAAGAAGCTTTAAAAGGTGCTGAGCTGCTCAAAAGTAAAAATACTCACATCTATGCCACTGCATTTTTCAATCTCGGCAATTGCTATCACAAAATGGACAACTTAAATAAGGCTGCACGTTACATCGAACAAGCCTTGGTTCAATACAGAAAAATAAACTCTGACGTACTTCCGCAAGCTTATCATGACCTAGCGTTGATTTATTTTAAACAAGGCAAAAAAGAACAGGCAATGGATTGCTTCCGCAAAGGAATCAGAAGTGCTGTAGATTTTAAAGACGAACTTTTTATGAACTTATTTGAAGCATTAGACGTTCTTTATATAAGAAATGGCGATACACCTAAACTCCTCAACATTTTTTCTCGTTTAGAGAACGGCAAAGGATACCCTTATCTGGAAGAGCTGGCATTGTTAGGAGGCAACCTTTTCGATTATAATGGAAAAATAGAGGATAGTATCATCTGTTTCAAGAAGATGGTATATGCTCAAAAGCAAATATCGAAAGGGGAATGCATGTATGAAATCTAAATTGTTTATCAGTTTATCCGCCGTTTTAATTGGACTTGCCTTTTTCGGATCTATGTCTAATGGCGAAATGAAGGAAGCATCCCGGAATGTAACTCTAGCACCTACTCATGAATTCCTTGTTTGATTCGATAAACAACATTAGTTCTGATTCCCTTTAGGCCGTTTCATAACGGCTTTTTCTTATTTCTAATACTGAAAAAACCCATCATACATAAAGCTTTTGAGGTGAAAATTTTGGACTTATATGATGAATGCTTAGAAGCTCTAGGAAAAAACAAAGAAATCTTATCAGAAGAATTATCGGCAAAATATTATGAACTACTTTCAAACAGTTTCCCCTTTACATCTTGGGGACGAATCAAGTGGGAAGAAGTTTGTTGTCACCAACCTATAGATTACGAGGAAGAGATTGACGAGTGGCTAGCTAAACACCATTTTAAAGATAGGAACATTATTATTCTTTGGGGTTACGGAGATCAGCCAGCATTAAAAACCAGTCTTGAGCATGCATTAAACGTAATTGATGATGTAACTGCCGTTGGATCAGATACTTTTATGTTTAGTGAATCCGGCTACGTTATCGAATTTTTTCATGATGGCGATGTTACAATTGGAAAGTCCCCTTTTATTGAAAGGATCAGAAAATAGGTAAAATGACACAGATCGAATGATTCATTTCCACCCTTTGATCCACATAACAGTTAGTTTCATCATTCTTCCATGGTAATATTTTGTTATATGATTAAATGAGAGGGTATGATTATGAAAGTCTTTGAAGCTAAAACACTTATGTCTGAAGCTACAGACCGCGCCAAAGAATATAAAGAACTAAGGACGCAAATGGTCAACTTGAGAAAAGCTTTACAAAGCGTCGCTGAACTGGACGACAGCGAATTCTCAGGTAAAGGCGCTAATAACATTAAAGCATTCTATCACGATCATGTTGGTGTCACTGATCAATGGATCGACTACATTGACATGAAAATCGCATTCTTCAACAGCATTGCCGGAGCTGTCGAGGACAAAGGACTCTCTGACGCATACGTGGAAGAATCCTTTTTAGAACATGAACTGGCTAACGCCCATAAAAAATCAAAGTCCATCGTGTCTGAACAGAAAAAAGCCATGAAAGATATCCTAAGCGATATTGACGACATCCTCCCGCTCGACTTGTTTTCAACAGAAACCTTCAAGGATGAGCTTGCAGATGCCAATGACAAACGAAAAAAAACAATTGAAAAACTAGGTGACCTTGACGAAGATTTACTGACAGAATATGTTCTGTCAGAGCCAAATGAACAATTCATCAAGTCAGATTTCCAAAAGCTCCAAGAAGCAACGGGCAAAGGGAAAAACGCTACGCCCATTCACTACAACGCCAAGGCATACCGTGAGAGTGATATACATAAGAAAAAAGGTGATATTGAGAAGCGTACAGAGGCTTATTTGAAGATCAAGAAAGAAGAAGCGAAGGAACGCGAGATAAAAGACTTAAAGAAAAAGCTGGCGAATGGTGTCTCAGATCCGGATGAGTATTTAGAAATTGCGAAGAAGATCGGGTATGAGAACCTTGAACCTGCACAGTTACAGTATGTGGTGCAGCTAGAACAAGCAAAACAGCTGAAGTCCGTCGGTGAAAGTGTAATCAATGCAGGTAAAACGGCATTGGATATCATCGATGGGGTTAATGATGGGCTTAACGATGCGATTGATGATACGATATATGGCATCAAAGACTTGGTAGTAGGAGCCTGGGAATATTCACAGCTTCCTATGGAACTAAAACTTGCAAAAACAATTACAACAGTCTTAAGTGTCCCCTCCTACCCTAAAATAATTTGGACAAACATCGTCGATTCATGGAATGATAAAATGATAAATGGCGATGCATACACAAGAGCACATTATATCAGTTATGCAGTCGGTAATATCGTTGGTCCAAAAGGTGCGGGTGCCGCAGTGCAAACCACTACTAAGCTGTCAAAAGTAGGTAAAGTGGTGGAAGGTGGAACAGCCGCTGCTCATGTGAATAAAGGAATTACAAAAGGAAACAACCTTATTAATCCCTTTTTTAAAAACAGATATGAACCTGCACTTGTAGGAATTGCACAAGATATTGAGAATACTCATAATGTAAAGAATACGTCTATATTAAAAAAAGCAATACAATCCAAACATGATCAATTTGTTAAAGCTGCACCATACACGTACGAAAACAGTGCAGGTAAAACAACGACTATTAACTTAAGAATGGGTCACTTGAAAAATGATGTCCACCCAGTAACAAAAGTTCCCTATGATAAAGATGGATTTCCAATATTCGAATCAAAGCATACACTCACACTTGATAAAGCCGACTTTAAAAAAAGTAGAGACCAACATTTTGACAAATTAAATAAACAATTATATAAGCAGATTGAAGAAGACCCATCATTGATTAAAAAGCTTGATTTGAACGAAGATGATTTACTTGATCTTCAAGATGGAGTAACACCAGAGAAATACACATGGCACCACCATCAAACTCCTGGAAAAATGGAGCTAGTGGACCGAGTAATTCATGCTAAAACAGGTCACACTGGCGGATATAAAATTTGGGGGAAAGATGAGAAATAGGAGGTTAACCAATGCAAAGTATTAAATGGAGAAAACGAAGCACCTTTCAAGAGGCTACAAACAGTCAGATCAAAGAGGTAGAAGAGAAATTAAAAATCAAGTTCCCGACAGATTACAAAGAATTCATTAAAGACCATAATGGATGTTCCCCTATAGATAAAAAGGTTGTTTTATTCCAAGATTCTCGAGAATCAATCAACAATTTACTGAGCATAGGAGATCCTACTCGGCCAATTGATCTCCTTAGTACAATTGATAATGTTAAAGACCGGTTAGTTGATAAGATCATACCTTTTGCTACAGATGCAGGGGGAAACCTCTTTTGTTTTGATTACAGAATGTCTTCTCAAGAACCCGTAATTGTTTTTTGGGATCATGAGATCGCTTATGAAGATAAGGAAAGTTCCATTAGCTATGTTTGTGATTCATTTACAGAGTTGATTAATAAACTATACGAGGGATAAACGGATAAAACCTTTCCCCTTCTTTTTGTGAGGAGAGAGTAAAAAAAGGTGGAAAGCCCTTCTTGTTATGAGAGGGCATAATTCGGTGTAAAAATGAAATGGATAATAAAAATAAAGCATTAATTAATTATTTCTTTAAGGTTATGGGTGATGAACGATTTATACAAATTTTAGAGAAATTCTCCAACGGAGAAGGTTATGGTATAGAGAATGTTTGGTGTGTATTTGCTGATGACTACAAAGAGTGGGAAGAAGATTACTTTGGAGATGAGGGTATAGCTTTTTATTTCGATTACCCAGCAGTCGAAGAAGATGAAGAAGTCATATTAGATTACGAAAATTTTTATAAATATTTAAATGAAATTGTTGGTCAATATGTAGAACGACACCCAGACAATAAATTAGAAGTAGAAAAATACATGGGAACCATTAAAGAGAAATATAATATTAAGCTATAAGGAAAAGCTGAATATTTCTATGTTGTACATTGTTATGTTATTTTAAAGCCCCATGAAATTTCTAAGGGGCTTTGTTCTATTTCAAGAAGGCTTCGCTTTGAGCAAATGGTAAGGCTATAACTGGACGTGATATGTTCAGGAATAAAGTCTTCAAAGAAAGGCAAGAACATAGCCTCAGTAGCGCAAAATGTTGGTTCCTTTTGGAGTACGCAGAATTAACAAAAGCTTAACTCCAAGTCAGGTTTTTAAGTTAACGAATCCTAAACTAACAACAAAAATCCAGAGCTTTATCAACCTGAATTACCTTTGTCCTAAAGGAGTATACTTTGGTGATTAGGAGAGATTGTCTAATGGGCGTTACACAAGAAAATAAAGTAAATGCTAGAACAGTTTTAGGAGCTTTTGGGGGTAAACCTAAGGTTACGAAATATTGGGATGATAACAAGAGTAGCAGCATTGATATTTTATCGGTTAGTGACCAACCTCAGGAAGGTATCACATCATATTCAACTCTAGGCTTGTCGGATTATTCTATTAATTATGAGGTGAATGGCACTCCCTTACGGATAGAAATCGTAGCTGCAATGGAGTCAGCTTCAGACATATATGCTAATGTTTTATCAACTTGTGCCTTTAATATAATCAACTCAAATTTCTCTTGTGCACCAGGTGTTATTTTTAAAGATGTGATTAGTATGTATGATCAGGAAACCGATATGAAACATGTTATGTTCGTTCCCCCATTTTTATGGGAGGAAGATTTAGAACTACTTGAATTTAGTAACAAAAATGTTACTTGGCTAATGGCTTTACCTATTTCAGAAAGAGAATTGCAAGTAGCTGAACAACACGGTCCAGACCATTTACAAGATCTTTTGGAATCAAAGCAGATTGATATTTTTGATATAAAGAGAGAATCTGTTGCTTAAATAACATTCATTCAAAATTGATGTTTTATTTAATAAAGAAGAGTACTTTACAAGTCCCTCTTAATGGGGGCTTATTCCAACCAACCATATAAAAAAGAGAGGAAGTACCATGGATGAAAGTTATGATTTCTTAGACGAATTAGTAAATTTTTTAGGTGGAACATTTCATCAAGATATCCAATCGCCTGAACACGCATTAGACGAATTTATTGAGGAAATTAGTAAAGAAGGTTTGCTATTTACAGTAAAGTATTGCGAAGAGTTTCTAAATAGCAATCTAACTAAAGAAGAAAAGGAAGACATTATAAAGTGTAATGCAGAAATATATTTCCCGACAATTGGATTACCACCAATAGAATGGTTGAAAAGTGTAATAGAACAACTAAAAGAAGCTATTTTAAAAAAACACTGAAAGGCCCCCATTTTATGAGAGGGCCTTTTATATTACTTCAATTTTAGCTTTAGTCTTAGGACCATAAATGTCGTCCTAAGTAACCTACACATAGACTAAAATCGTTTGACGCACTCTTGTGTTCTGCGAAACCTTATTTCACTAGCAAAAGTAGAACCTAATAAAAGAATTCCACCTATAATTTGTAATAACGTGAATTGCTCTTGTAATACTAGACCAGAAATGAGAATAGCAACAAATGGGTCAACATAACTCAACACAGCTATGCTCTGACCTTTTAATTTTTCCATGCCAGAGAAGAACAACCAGAACCCTATTCCTGTGTTTACAATCCCCAGAAAGATTATAAAAGGAATTGATGATGATGATACACTTAGCATGTTAAGTCCTTCTGTAATAAGGACGTATGGTAGAAGAATTAAAGCTGTGACCAACAGTTGGATAATGGTTACTTCCAGCCGATTCATCTCTTTAATAAACTTATTTAACAACATTAACGCAGCATAAAATGCAGCTGCAATTAACCCCAAAATAATCCCAATTAAATCCTCTCTTCCGGATGCACTAACACCATTTCCGACAATGAACATCATCCCTAATACTGCTACGAAGATACATATCACTTTTTTAAATGAGAGTTTTTCCTTTAAAAAAATAGGTGAAAGTAACATCACAAAAACAGGTGCAAAATAATAACCTAACGTGGCATTCGTTAGTGTTGTATACTCATAGGATTGATAAAGAAATATCCAATTTCCTCCCAAAGCAATACCCGATAAAAAAAGAAATATCCCACAACTTTTTATTTTTTGCCACGAGAAGCTTTTTCTCTTATTAATAAACACAAGTGTTAAAAAGAGAAAACCAATTGAGCTACTTAAAAATGCTGTTTCACTCGAAGATAAGTCAATGTATCTCACAATTAAACCAATTGTACCAAAAATAATCATTGATAATATAAACTGTATGCTAGATTTCATTTTCTACTCCTTCGAATCTGCGAAACAGCTTATATTTCGCAGATTCTTAATCTGTTTTAAATATAAGCGTGTTTATGAGTAGAAACGGTGGTGGTGGAGAAGTAGCAAGTCTAACACTCGGATTTGTCATTGAATTTGATAATGGCATAAATAAACCAACCTCCAGTTTTTTTGGTTAGATAAGTATATAATAAAAATATTTGGATGTATATTAAGAATTTTTGGATATAAAGGTTGTAGTGGCTAATGGTAAAAGTCACTAGACCAAAATTGTGCTATTTAAAAGGATAAAGAGCTGGTTATTATTCTTAGAGCTTGTTCAGTTCCTCTTTGATAGAGCTTCAAGTTTGGCTTTAGTCTTAGGTCCATAAATTCCATCAGCAGAAAGCCCATGCATCAACTGAAATCGTTTAACCGCGTTCGCCGTTTTCGGACCATAATAGCCGTCAATGCCGTTGTTTTTCGCTCCTTTATCCGGGTAGAAGTATAGTTCAGCCAGTGCTTTTTGAATTTGTGTTACCTTTTCTCCTTTCATCATTGGGCTCTTCACTTTAAAAATACCGGAAGGCAGCGCATATGACGTTTTCTTGCTGCTTAATTTTGTTGTTTTCTTTTTAGCTGTACTTGTTTTACTTGTGCTTGTTTTCCCACCTAGCGCTTTCAATTCTTTTTCAATGGCAGCCTTAACCTCGTCCCATCTTCTTTCTGACAAGATACGGTGTGGGCAATACTTCCCGTTCCAGTCTTGGTGTTTGCGGACTCGATCAACACCCCATCCGCGTTCTTTAAGTAGTTGCGCTACAAACTTAATAGCGAGTTTTTCCGCTGCCTTATATCGTGCCCCTCCTGATTTGCTATAACAAATTTCGACACCAATCGACTTACGATTCCCTGTACCGTTTGTTCCATCTCCGGTGTGCCAAGCGTTACGATTCGTTGGAATCCCTTGAATGACTTGTTTATCGTCTACTGCAAAGTGAAAACTCGTTGAGCTAGAGTTATTCTTCATGTAAGAAATCTCATTGGCTGCTGAAGCATCATTCGCAGTGTTGTGAATAGTGATATATTCAGCTTTCATTGGATTAGGACATTTCAATTCATACTTTGATTTAGAGACTAAATTCTTTACAACTTTAATGGCCATATATCCTCTCTCCTTCTGTCTGTGTAATAAAAAAGTCACTGGCTTAGCCAGCAGCTCTGTCTGCGTTATCCTTACTCTGTTCTTTTTCGTTCTCAATGGTTTGTAATCGATCTGTTATTGTTGAAGGGATTTTAACACCGATCTGTGCTAAGTTTTCAGTTATTGACAAACCTTCATTAGCGATATAAAAAAGAACGGTACCAAAGGTTAAGACACCGTTCAAATTGAGTACTGTATCAATCACGTTTGCTAAAATGACCGCAAAGAAATTGAGTAGCTTGCGGACATAGCCAAACCATGCGCTTCGGCTTCGCAGTTTTTTGAATTTCCATGCCTTGATTACTCCTGTTAAAACGTCAATTATGCTAAGTACTAGAAGTAAATCAAGGTACTTCACCCCTCCAAATAAATATACTCTTGCTAAATCTAATGTTTCAAAATTGATAAACAAACTTGTCTCCTCCATTCTAATCACCTCCTCCGAGGCAAATAAAAAAGGACAGCCGGATCTTATGAGACGGCCGTCCCTCTAACTGAAAAGTTTCCATTTGTTAAAGCTGTAAGCTCCATAACAATTTCTTTAAAGCCAGTAATGCTAAAAGACCAAGCTTCTGATTTCCCTTTGGTGCTAGTGGCAAATGTTCCGTCATCTACTTTCTGCCCTCTAAGGGCTCTTTTTGTTCCCGATAAGGATTTACCCCAGAACTTCAATTCACTTGTCTCAGCCGTCCCATAAACCTCAATGAGTAACGTTTTGAATGATCCAACGGTGAATGGGTTACCCTCACCTATGGTTTCTGTTTTATCGTGAAAGACAATATCCATTGTTTTTGCTTGAGTGTCTAATGAGCTAAGGTTCAAGCCTTCAGTTTGAACTTTTAAACGACCATCATTAGTTAAACCGTTTTTATCTAACTGGACTGACAACGGAGCAACTGCTGTAATAGGAACAGTGTGGTTAATGTTTATATCCTCTTCACCTGCGCCCAGTGACTGGTATAGTAAAAATTCAGATTGCTGCAGGTTACCATTTGCGTATCTGAAACGGAAATAGCGTTTAGTTAAATGAATCCATTCAGTCTCGCCAAGCGTATTTGCTTTAACTACCAATGAAGAGACAGTGGTCCATGTATTCATATCATTACTTTCTTCGATGAATAAGGTTCCTTCACGATCAGAATAAGCGTGACCTTTTACTTTTGAAATTAAAACCTGACCTAATCGATCTT
Source organism: Bacillus sp. 7705b (assembly GCF_002289525.1). NCBI lineage: Bacteria > Bacillati > Bacillota > Bacilli > Caryophanales > Bacillaceae > Bacillus > Bacillus sp. 7705b. The sequence goes on from NZ_NSDH01000016.1 coordinate 54,434, forward strand.
GTCCATATTGCGTGTAGACTTCAGTGGCTTTTAAAACTGCGTTCGTCAGCAGCTCTGAATTACCGGAGATTGAAGCTACCGGCACAACAAAATCTCTGTTTCCTTCTCTGTATGGCTTGGCTGCCCCCGGCTTACCAGTTGCATCTGTTGAAAATTGAAAACTATATGATGCCATTATAAATCCTCCTTGCTATTGTAGATCATTAGTGGTGAGCATGGGTTTACAACGGAACCACCTCCTTTAAGGAAAAATAAAAAAGCCCTAAATGGCTTCTCCTGTGATCTCTTTATACTGTTCAGCTGTAATGAGTTTTTTCTCTACCCCTTTTTGTAAATCCTCAGGCGAGCAATCTTTATAATGAATTGCCTGTTTCACCATTTCAGGAGTAGCCCAGTCATAATGTAAAGCCCAAATCCAATAATTCATGAATCTTTCCCTCCTTGTAGAGTAAGCAGTTGCAACTTTATTTTTGAGAGCTCGCTTCCCAAAGTTTGGTTTAATTCTTCAAACTGTTTACGGGCTAGCTTCTCCTGAGATAACTCTCTTGCAAGTAGATCCACTTGAACTGGTGGTTCATATGCAGATGTACTCTGAAGCTCTTCCCACCAAGTTTTTAACTCTGCTTCCGTTGGTATAGGTGCCCTAATATTCCACTCTGCTATATATGAGGGAGTTCCGTCACCATTATTCTGGACAATAAAATCCTTTGTGGGATCAGCTGTTGGGTATTTAAAAAGAATAGCTTCACCTATATTCATCGTTACCTCCTAAAATCTTGGATAATTTCTCCCGCCTAATTCCTGTATGTCAATAAAGTTAAACGATCCATCCTTATCGTCCACGCCCCTTTGACCATTTCCTACGTAATTACAATAACACCAGATTTCTAAGTAATCACCTTTGTTCATTGGGACAGTTGCATTACCATTTAAACCGAGGTACATTTCATTATCTCTATTTTCATAATACCCTCGAATATGATGTAGCGTTTTGTATTTTTTTCCATTTAAATAAACTTTTAAATGAAGGTTAATATAAGAAGGAGAGTTTATCACATAAATTCCTGAACCAACCAAATACATTCCATCATTCGGTGCAATAAACCTGTTATTTTTAATGTCAAAAGCATTGTGACTGTCCTTGATTATTCTATTGAAAGCTATTTTAGTATGGTCAACTTTTTTTAAGTATTGAATGCCTGTAGTTCCCACATTTGCATGAGCAAAACCCGATATTTTCTCCCATTTTGTCCAGCCTGAACCACTCCACCAGTGCCTAATCCAAACTCCTGTACTGTAGTAGTAAGTCCCAGACTCATTTCCTGTCCCATAAAAGTATTGCGTAAATCGGTAATTATTATATTTTTCATTTTTGACAATGCCATAACTCAAAGGGTACCCTGTAGTATTGCCCTGACCAATGTCCATTAAGGTCAGTCCTAAAGGATATTCTTCCCCTCCCTTTCTAGCATCTTGAATAGCATTGTCACCAGTAATTAATGTCAGATTGTTATTTTTGTAGTTGGTATCTACGTAATATTTTGCATCCGATAAAGCCTTATCAGCTTTTTCCTGAGCTCCGGCAGTTGTTTCTTTTGCATTCCAATTCTCCCGCTCTACTGGTGTTATGTGCCGTTGTGTATCATTAATATGCTCTTCAAATTCTTTTTTCGAAGCTTGCTGTACATTATCAACGTTCCCTAGCCCGATTTGCGCCTTTGTTGTATTGTGAGGGTTGTTCATGTCATTTTTATGTACATCTAAATCTTTATGCGCGTCTTGAATACCTTTCTCCCAACGGTTCACATCATCCTCATTAATAGGATCATCTGGCAGCCAGTCTGTTTTTGCTTCATATGCCATTTGTTACACCACCTCAAAAGTAATCCTAAAATCAAGCGTTCTATTATTACTGACGTCTAAATCTGTTGTTCTTCCCGTAATCACGTTGTTTTGCTCATCAAGGATCTGCACACTCTCAATGTGTTTGATATCTTCTTCTCGATGAGTAAGCACCGTGACAACGGCCCCCTGAATAGTGACTTCCACAATTTTTGTTTCATTTCCATTCAGCAGCACTTTCGATATTCTATTTTTCAAATCTGCAGCTGTTCGCTCTCTATAAAGCTGTGTAATCATACAAGGACCACCTCGTTATTATTGAGCGTGACGGAATAACCTACCTTTAGCTCACTTGTTTTTCGATACCTTCTGTTATTCAGAATGACAGTATCTTTTATCTTGAGTGGCTCATTCAAAGCAGCTCGCAAGGTATATGCCAAATGAGCTGGCTTCATATTCTCCAATGTTTCTATGAGCTCGCTCATATGCTGCATATCATCTATATCAATATCAACATTAAAACGGTACTCTCCGGGAAGCAGCCGAACCTGAGCAGACGGATTTTTCAGGAACCGATTTAATGCCTGTTCAATAGCCTTATATGTTGCCGGCGGTATATTGGACATTTTAGAGATTATGCGCAATCGGCGGATCTCATCGGTGTCACCTGATTCCCGCGGTACGTTCAAAATCTTTTCCCATCGTTCAAGCCCCCAGGTTGCTGTAGTAACAAACAGCTGATCTGTCAGATCAAAGATGCTGTTATTTTGCTTCTCAAATTCCGGAGCTTCCGCTTTAAGGAGTTCAGCCATTTCCTTTAACTTGGTAAGGAACGGCGGCAGGTAAGCGGTCATTTCATCGAGTTTGCTCAATGATTGTCACCTTCCCAAGCTTAGGAATTTCTACGTCACTAAGAATTAAATTTTCATCCATGCCGTTGATTTTGATATCTGCATAATCACTTACTGAGGGTGAATTATAGACAATATTATTGATCTGCGATAAGCGGATGACATTGTCTTCGAACGCCATCTTTTTAAAGAGATTTAATACACCTGATTCGATTTCTTGCTTTACCTGATCGATAGAGCTATTGACCTCGGGAAGTACCTCGGCTGAAATCTCAACCTCTTTCCATACCGCACTCTCCACTGTGACAAAGGCACCTATTGGCGCTTGTCCCTCACCTTGTCCGGGTTCAGGATCAATATAGTTTTTAACCTTAGAAATCAAAATATCGGAAGCAGGTTCCAAATTAGCATCGGTTACGACAATTTTGACTGTGCCGTCCCCGTTCCATAGCGGAAAGATCTTCGCCTTCCCCACTCCGTCTACTTCCTCTGCCCATTGTTTATAGTGAGCTTTATTGGCACTGACAGCTTCCCGACGCACGCGGGTAAAATATCTAGCTCTTAAACTGTCATCATCCTCTTCTTCACGTCCAGGAATCAGAATCTCTTTCACAATCGCTTTTTGAAGCCCAGGTATAGTGTCTAATGACAATAGATTCTGGCCAGAAATATTCGCGTTCCCCGCTTCTCCGGCTGTTTCACATTCCAACGTCCCGTCAGCTGTGTATTGAAAATAGAGGTTATCGACAAAAAAACGGGAACCCACTGGAATAGTTACTCCTTCAGTAAACTCCGCTGCCCGGACTGCTTTCGTGGCAGCCGTTCGCTCGATGCCGGCTTCAGTAGCCCGACGATCTAAAAATTCCCCTTGTGCTGTGTCTGAGAAGACAAGTTCCAGCACAGTATCGAGCCAAATATAAGACTTGGCTAACTCTGCAGCAGCAGGAGCTAAGGCATTATAAATCACGCTGCCTTCCCTTGTATCGATGTCCGCTGAAATGTTGTTTAACATCCGATCCATAATCACTTCAAAGGTTTGATTTTCAAACATCTTCGCCAAGCACCTCCTCGATCTCCAATGTCCCCTCGTCAGTCTCGACTGTAAAGGAAACATGGAACGAATCGCCTTGTTTTTCTATTTCAAAATCTGTAACAGCAGAAATTCGGTCGTCATAGATCAGTGCTTCCTCTATCAGCCGAGGGATCTCCATTTTCTTATATGCGTCTGTTGTTTCGTTATCTGTAAGAACGTCTTGAAGCTCATTCCCTATGTCATGACTGAAAACAGAATAGGCGTATCGCTCAGTATGGAGAGACAGATATACAAACTGCTTGATCGCCTCAAGGCCTGTGATGATTTCATTTGTGATACGGCCATTTTCAAAATCTATTTTGTAGGTTTGCGAGGTCTCTATGACTTCGCTGTCATCTTCAATATCATCAAATTCAACTTCTGGTGAAAGGGCCAACCTAGGCACCCCCTATATTTTGTCGAGAATAAAAAATGATTGCCCGCCTTTTAAGGAGACAATCATCACACGCTCACCTGTATTCAATGCTTCTTCTTCACCGGCCCGCAGCCGCTTTGGAACAATAATCAAATCGGCAGGTATTATTAATTTGTCACTTTCATTAAGCTTTATTTCAATAGGTGAAACGGAAACCACTTCAGCCGGCATAATATCCACTGGTGACTCAGAATCAACTGCACCGACAGCCAAATGTTTGATTGCTTCACTTAATCTCATGAGGAAACACCATCAGGGATAGAATTTTTCTCAACCACATCAATGGTCATCGTGTGTGTCGATCCTTTAAATTCGTGTTTATCTGTATCAATCCAGTATGTTTTCTTAACCCCGACTTCCGGAATTGAAATATAGACGGGCAAACCGCTCTGAAGATCTAGAATCCCAATTGCTTGAATACTTTTGAGTTCTTTTTTGACGCCTTTCTTCTGTGCCTGTTTAACTTTCGCACGCTGCTGAAGCTGTGCTTGGTTAATGTTATCTGATACTGTTTCAACATACTGAAGCACGCCGTATTTGCTGATACCCGTGTTGTCACTTGCGGTAGCCGTATAAGTTTTATTGTCTTTCTGACGCCGCAGCTTTACTATTGTGGCTGTGTCATTAATGGAAGTGCTGTATTGATAACCAGTAATGTTCACACCCGATTCTAGCACCCATACTTCTGAGGGATCAGGCCAAGCGCGAAGGCCGAGCTTCCCCTTCGCCGAATATAATTGATAATTCCTTCCGGTTTGGCTCTTCGTTTGTTTCAAGGCTTTCAGAATCATGTCATAAAGGCTCGTATCATCTTTAAACACTAATGATTTAATGGTGTAACCCGTATTTGCAATGGATGTCGTTGGGATTTGAAAATCTCTTGCCAGGCGTTTAATAATCTCGTCTGCACGCTTATTGGAGAACACATAAACATCTTTGTTCTTAACCAGATATTGCAGCATGTCATAAGCCGTAAAGGTCAGCCCATGTTCTTCCGGATTGCGAGAAAACACAATACCTCGAAACAGCTCTTTCCCTTTCCACTTAAACAGAACCGTATCCCCTTCTGATACGCTGTAATATGAATGGGTTCCTTGTTTCGTAATGATCTTTGCTGTGATCGATCGGGGTGCCTGATACCGTTGTCCCTCAAGAGAAACACTTTCAGTTACCAGCTCAAGCCACTCCGTTTCTTTAATGACGAAAAGTTCTATCATGTCATCACCTGCTTACTGCGGTATCTTTAATTTTTGACCAGGAAAGATCCAGTGCCCTGGCTGCCTGATATTCCGTTTGCTTCGTTTGATCATAGCCTTTTTATTGACGTTCCAGATCTTGCGCCATTTTGTGCTGTCTCCATAAAATTTGCCGGCAAGGTCCCACAGTGTATCGCCTTTCTTAACGGTGTACGTTTTAGGAGCTGATTTAGATGGCCGTTTCTTCTTCGTCTTTTTCTTCTGCTTGATCTTCCGCGGCGAAGCAGTTTTGTATTCCTTCAGCTTTATTTCATAATCACGATCACCTATATCTTTTTGGCCCTCGCTATAAGAAAAAACCTCGATACTGCAAGTTAAATTAATTTTCGTTCCAGTAATTAAGAATTGAACCGGCTTTTTAGATTTCACCCATTTCTCGATCTTTGCAATAGCATTTTCAGGAGAAGGAAATCCTTTATACTCAGCAAGCGGACTGTGTTTCTTTGGAAAAAAAGAAGAAAACGAAATTTCTTTCGCTCCCGGTTTATCAATAAAAGTGATCTCCCCAAAACTAGCCACTTTTACTGATTCATTTTGAATTGTGTTTGAAATATCAATTTGTTCAGGAAGGACAGGAAGCCGCAGCTTGTCCTTCCCTTGCGAAATCCAGAATTCATATATGGATTTAGTCAAAAGCAACGACTCCCTTCGTTCCAATGTTGATATCCTGTTCAAGCTCATCGACAAGGGCCTGCTTAATCTTAGCTACAAGGCTGTTCATGTCTTTGTCATTGTGAAAATGCTGATCACCATTAAATTGAATAATAACCTCTTTACCTCCTGATGCTGTAACAGTTGTTTGCTGACTGCCTGTTGTAGCTGCTGTTACCTGACCGGAAGATAATTCAGTTTGACCTTTTTGAGATGGGTCTGTGACTTCCATTCCGAGTGCCTTAGCTGCTTGGGCTAATAAATAACGTCCACGGATACCTCTCTCCTCTGGGATGATCCATTCCCTTTTGTTTCCTTCACCGACACGTGCAATCTGCTCTTTGGTAATAAGTCCGCCGTTAGCGTAGCCAACATATGGACCTCCGTGCCTCATGCTTCTAATGCCTGGTACATTATTAATTGATCCATATCTGCTTTTGATATAGCCAATCGCAGCAGCAGCGTTGTGTATCGGGTTAAGAATATTATTCATTCCCGGCAATTTGTGTGCGTTGAAGGTACTTGGGATTGTCTGCATGAGCCCCTGAGATGGATGTCCTGCTTTCGCATTACTATCCCATAAGTTGATTGCCTTCGGATTACCGCCTGACTCATGCTGAGCAATTGTCATCAGCCCTGGAAGCCAGCTCATCGGTGTCTTTGTAGCCATGATAGCAGCCATGAGCCATTGCTTCACATTTCCGCTTACTGCGCCCATTCCAGAATAAGCGGCAGCTAGTGAGCCTGCTTGTTTTTCAGCAAACTTTTTTACATCAACAGAATCCAGACCTTTTACAATACCTATAGAGGCAAAACGCCCAAGACTCATCATGACACGGGAAGGTGAATGAATATCCAGCTCTTCACGAAATGCCTTCTCAACTTTTTTCGCCAGTTCCTTGGCAGCCTCATTGACTTCACTTGCCTTAGAAGTCATGCCTGAAACAAAATTACCAATCATACCGCTTCCCCATCCGTTTGATGATTCTTTAGAGCGGATAAACGGCTTGTTAATATGAGTGCTGACGTATTGATCAGTACCAGATTGTGAACTATTTTGTCCAGAAGCAAAACCTTTGACCGTTCCACTTCCCCATGAAGAGGATTTATTTACGGTGTTCTGGAATGGTGTTTTAACCTTCGTCTGCAAGAAACCATCTGTACCGGTAGAAGTGCTGTTTTGACCTTTAGCATAACCATTGACCACTTGCTTTCCGTAATTCGGAGAATAAGAGATTAAATTGTTCATTGGCTGTCCAACGTTTTTCTGTTTCCATGCTTCCATAGAAACAACATTATCTCTAGTTCCTTGATCAAAGCTCTTCGTGAACTGTTGACCAAATGATGTTGCTTGTTCATCAAGACTGGATGTGTCAATAATAGGAGATACAGAAGCAGTCACCGCCGCACTACGAACTAGCGGAGAAGTTGCCGGTTCACCTCCTGCAGATGAAGCAGACGCTATATCATCAACAACACTCATCCCTAATTTCGAAGCAGCTTGAGAAAGGAGCATTTTGCCGCGACCTTTATTATTCTCAACAGGAATAACAAACTCTTTACCTGCTTCACCAATCCAAGATATTGTTGGCTTCGTAATGTAACCACCAGTAGCATGTTTCTTTGGCTTTTCTTTTCCCGTACCAAATAAATAATTTACGCCACTCTTCACATACCCCCACGCTTTACCAGCAGTTTTTTTCGCACTTGAAGCTACTTTCCCACCGACTTCTTTTACTCCGCCCAAAATACTGCTTCCCAATTCCTTTACACTTTGCCACTTTTCAGACCACCACTTCTTACTAAAAAGGGTTTCTGAGATGGAACTCTTAACACTTTTCCATATTGATTTAACATTGTCCCATTTATTTTTTGACCAGCTTTTTACACTTTCCCATTTTCCTGACCACCACTTCTCGCTAAATAAAGTGGATTTCAGTTTTCCTTTAACAGATTGCCAAACAGAAGACGCGCTGTCCCATTTACTTTGAGCCCAACCTTTTACGCCTTCCCACTTTCCTGACCACCACTTCTCACTAAATAAAGTGGATTTTATTTTTCCCTTTACGGACTCCCAAACAGATGATGCACTATTCCATTTGTCCTGTGCCCAGCTTTTAACACCAGACCACTTCTCAGACCACCATTCACTATTAAATAAAGTAGACTTCACCTTTTCTTTTACATTAGACCATGTCTCACTTAACCCATCGAGAGAAGTCTTCGCATTACTCTTAATGCCCGACCACTTTTCAGACCACCATTTTTGATCAAATAATGTACTGTCTAGTTTCTTCTTTACTTCTGAACCATCAAACGCTTTACCTAAACTTGAACCACCCATGGTGCCTGCTATACCACCAACTATTCCACCAATGGCTGTTCCCACTCCTGGAATAACACTGCCAATAGCTGCTCCTGTAGCCGCTCCAGCAAGACCACCGCCAGCTGATCCAATTTTTTCACCAACATTGTCTTTATTCATCCCAATTAAATCGGTTGCCGCTAACGCTGTTCCTAATAGAGGGAATCCCTTTGCAAACTTGCCAACACTTTTCATGGGACTTAAGACTTTCCCGAACTTCGATGTACCGCCTGCAGCTCTACCAGCTGAGTATAGCTCCGATCTCGTAGTGGTTATTGCTGGTCTTGATCCTCTGGTTGGATTAGTACCTACAGTTCTACCGGAACGCCTTCTCTCCAACCGTTCAGATGACACAACAATTGAACTGTCAGAAGGGTTCATTCGGTTTGGATTACCGAGTCGTCCTAAAACTCTTTTCCCTCGTCTTCTACGAATGCGATCATTTTCACCTCCATCGCTACAACAGCAACATGTTAAGCAGCAGCTACGAGGTAAACTCGTTGGACCTGTGGCAGTTTTGGATTCTCTGCTCCTTGTGCTGGCATTACGATTACTGTTTCTGTTCCTCCTTTCACTTTGCGTATTAGTGACAGCTTTAGGAGTACGTTTTGGAATTAACTTTCGGATTACGCCTGCTGCATCACTTCCGACAGTACCTATCCCTTTTAACAGCGGACGTAGTATTTTCAAATAACCAATCAACCCAATTAAAGAAGGGATCACAACTTTAATCGCTGTTTTCAAATCATCCCAATGGTTGACGCTCCACTCAATGGCTACGTTTAACTTATCACCTATCTCCTCACCAAGATCGGCAATATCTTTTTTGATCTCTTTAAGCTTTTCCTGACCTTCTTTACTGTTAATGAACGAGCTGATTTTATCAAAGGCCGGCCCTAATCCAGTTAGCAGAGAGGTTCCCATATCCTTAGATATGCTTTCAAAATCTCTCATGGCATCATTAACCGGTGTCATCGGGTTATTATCCCGAAGTTTCGTAAAGCTTCGTTCCAATTCACCGCTTGTTTTGGCACTTGTACCAATACCCTCAGCCATATCTAAAATAGGCTGCTTAAGGTCTTCATATTGTGTACCGATAAGCTCAGTCGCAATGGCAGCCCGCTTTGTTTTGTCTTTCACTTTAGAAAGGGCTTTTGCCACCCTAAATAAACTTTCCTCACCGCTTATTGAACCATCTTTGAAGCCCTTGAACATTTTCTTAGTTTCCTTGGCTCCGAACAGCGTTTTAAATGCGTCCACTTGGCTATCAGACATTTCGGTTCGACGAATGTTAAACTCACGCATACTATCAGCTAGGTTATCGAAGTTTCTGGCTCCACCCTTTGTTCCTTTTATCATGGCGTTTGCAATTTGGCCGCCTGTGAGCTTCAAGTCTTTAAAGGTGGAACTGTATTCATTCATCGTGTCCAATAAATCGTCAGCTTGGTCACCGGCATTCCGATATACATAAGCAATTAAGTCTCCACTTTGTTTCCCGGACAATTTCAAGTTGTTATACATTGAACTGAAAGCACGATCTACCTCTGGCTGATCAGCATTCATGAGCTGGGCAATCTTACTTGACGACTCAGTCAATTCAGCAAGAGCTTTTTTAGAAGCCCCTGTCTGTTGCGATAAGTTTCTCAAAGATAAACTGACTTCTTCCCGAGAACTGCCCGCTTTATTGTTGAAATAGATCTGATCCGTCATTCTTGCAACATCTTTCTTATTAACGTTTGAAGTTGCTGACACATAAGCATCCTGAGACATTGTACTTTTACCAGAACCCATAATTGAACCTGCAGAAAAACCACCTGCAACTGCCAGAGTAATGGTAGCATCCTTCAAGTTGTCTATTTTCGCTTCAATTGCATCCAGAGCCGTTGAAGCTCTATCCTTAATAGAAACAGTTGGTTCAGCATGTTCGCTGTCTACATCGGACACATGATGACGGATCTCATCTAATTGGTTTGACGCATGATCACGTACAGATACAGATGGTTCAGCGCTTGAGTGGTTCAAATCAGAAAGACCTCCACGGATTAAGCGAAAACGCGGTGTAGCTTGATCATTTACGGAAACCGTCACCTCATGGCGGCTCTCGGTAAGATCCTCAGCTTGCTGACGTATAGAATGTAAGCCATTTGAAGCTCGATCATCTAAATCCACTTCAATCGATCGTGCCCGACCGGTCAAACGGTTAGCTGATCGGTCAATTCGCCGCATAACTCTTTCAGTCCGATCTTCAGCATCAAAAATCAGAGGGCCATTAGCGGCCCTCTTAAGTCTTTCAGCATTGCCTTGTATCATTCGAAGCTTGCGGGAAATCTTATCATGTAATTCAAACGTGGCTGTTAGTTTAGCCATAGTTAATTACCTCCCTTCTTCGCTTCTTTTTCTAACAGCTCAAGCTTATAACCGATTAACCCATATAAGAGCGCCTTGAATTCTTTCGGAGCCTCATATAGTTCTCTTAATTCTGACGGGGCGTATTTGAGCTCATGCATCGCGTAATAAAGATATACAGCCTCTTTGTCCCCGTCCTTTACTAGTTTTTTGCCGCTTCTTCAAGGTCTTCGAGATTATCATCAAATCCATTGATTTCAATTGCTTTGTTTAGCCAGTTCGCATACTCACCGCCGACTGAAAGAACACGTTTGGCGACTTCCACTGGATCTTCTGTTTTGTAAGCCTCACGTAGTTCCTTAGCTTTAAAGTTCGGGTAAACAGTCGTTTCAACCGCAATACGAGCATAAAAGCGTTGGCTGTCCAATTCCTTCACACGGCCGCGGCCTTTTACATTCTTGTAAGTCGTATTCTCTTTCTCAAGTTCGTCAATTCGTTCAGTCGTAATTGCTTTGAAAATGAATGGAACAACGTTGCCCTCTTTGTCTACAAATCGTTTAGAAATCGGCACTTTTACTTCTTCCGCTTCAATTGTTTGTCCTGGCATAAAGAATGAAAGATCGTATACTTTTTCGTTTTGTTTTTCGCTCATGTCCATTAGCTCCTTTGAAATTAGATTCAATTGATTTAAGCCCCAACAAAAAAAGACAACCACAATATGGTTGTCTAGTGTATAATTATTCCTGTACATTTGCACGGCTAACTCAAAGGTGGTCTGCTGGCTAAATCCCCCGCGAAAGGGGGTGACGCCTATGTCAACATTTCAAGCAATTACTTTAATGCTTGGATTTGGGATGTTTATCCTCGCATTGTTGACGTATTTAGACAAAAAGAAATAGACCACCCTTTGAGCCTGAGAAACTTCTAGGGTTGGTCCATAGCGTACCTTCATAGCCAGCGCTCCAATGAGGGGCCAGCATTTGTACAGGCCGGAGTGTTGGCGCACTCCGGCGTTTTTTATTTTATGCAAAATCCAATGTTATAGTATCTGTTTTTTACATTAGTTCTATTATTTATTACTAATGTAAAGTATATATCCAGTATATACCGAGTATATACCGTTTGCAATGCAAACAGAGAATTAACCCTTATTATAAATAGCTGCTAATTAAAACGTGGATTTAAGCTTTTCCGGCACATCGAAGTCCTCAAAGGTAAACGGTACCTCTTCCTCTAAAGCTTCCGAGTCCACATCAAGCCCAGCGATTTTCGCAGAATCAAAGTTCACATCATACAAGGTGACACGTTCAGTGCCACGTCCTGAAGAGGCATCATCCAGTACAGCTTGTAAAGTGAAGTAAGGATCACTTCCCTTTTTCACATAGTCCATCATAATAAGAACAAATTGAGAAGTCACTTTATAAAAAGTGGCTGTTCCCGTTCCATTTGCTCCGGTCGTTTTGTGCCCCGTCATCCGACGACCCATGATATTGACCTCGGATTTGTTTTTCTCTACATTGGCTTCAAACGTTTTGATATGGGCCATTTCTTCTCCATCAAGAAACAACCTGCCCTCTTTACCTGAAATGGTGTTTTGCGCTTTTAATGCCATTCCTATTTCACCTCAACATTAAAGTAGAATTTTTCAGCTGCATCCACCGGTTGAACTGCAAGATCAATCAGGAAGCCGTCACGATCATTATTCAGAGCAATTGTAATGTCATTCTCTGAATCAAAATCAGTAATGCCCTCGTTATCTTGAAGAACACTCAAGTATTGAGTAATTAGCGTTTTTACAAACTGCAGTCCGTCATTTGTAGCGGGAACATCACTGCCGCTCGCTTTTCGAGACTTGATCAATGCTTTCAATTGTGATGTCAGGTCATTATTGATTGCATCAAGTACACGGACAATTTTGTTTTTCTGGAACATCTTATTTTTCTCTGCTGTTAGGCTTGTGAGTGAATTAATGTCCTTTTCAACCGATACTGATTTATCACGAGAATCATAAGTAAACAAGAATTCCCCATTTGACAATCGTTCAACGATTTCGTCGTTGTCAATTCGGTTAAGAACATCTACAGCTCCCTCGTATTCTACAAATGTAAGTGATTGATTAAATGTAGCCCCCGCACTCGCGCCGGCAACCCAAGCCGTAGCTTTTTCAGGAGTGATCTCCGTTCCATTTTCAAGTAGGACTCCACCAGTTACATTGATAATACCCTCATGGTCTCCCTTATAATTTGAAAGTACACCTTGAACCTTTTGCCCTTGGTTGTCTCTCAGCCGTTTGATAAACGCAACAAACGTTGCTTTTAATTGCTCGTTATCCTCTACAGGCAGTGCGATTGTGTCAAAGTATTCCGTTTCAGCCGCTTCCAAGAAAGCTGTATAATCGGCATTTGTCGGTGTTTTGTCTGTCCCGCCTGACAAGCGGATTCCGGAAGATGCCGGAAGAGCCCCGCTAATGTCTTCAGGGGCCGTACCGGTTAACGGAATAGTGACTGTTAAATCACCTTTCCCTGTAAACGTGACATAGTTATTTTGTTTAAGCTCTTCAGCTTTAGACACTGTTTGTTTATCCACTTCTGACTGATCAAGGTAGGTAGTGACATCAACTTTCGAAGAGTCAATAACGTTCTCAGTGATGCTGATAATGATGTCATTACCCTTTGTGCCGCCATAAAGAGCAGTAGCTTTTACACCTTCGCTAATGTCTGCTGAAGCACGAAGACCTTCCGTCAGACGATAAAGCAAGACTGTACTTGCCTTTTTCATTGCTTCACGTAAAAGCAATAGCGATGGATCATCAATATTCAACCCTACTTTTTTATTCAAGTCCTCGATGGAAGAGATAGAAATGAATTTCTTAACCTCACCCCAGCTGGATGCTATCGGCAGCGCAACTGTTCCACGTTCTCCGGCAGAAACACGGTTCTCCGCGGTCGTTTTGAAGTTAAAGTAAATACCGGCACGCTCTTTTTCCTTGCCGGGTGTGAATGTTCCGCCGTTCATCTATTTGACCTCCTTTTGAAGAAACTGAGTAATCAACTTCTTCGCTTCCGATTTTGTAATACTCGTTTTATGAACATGAAAAAGAGCACCGTCAAACACCTCGGGTTTTACCCCAAAGAGCTCTCGACTGTGCTCTCGCAAATCCTTAATATAAAAAGCATTTTCTGCTTTCTCTTTTTTAGTGGCCATCATTTCACCCCACTTTTAAATTTAAAACCATCTATTGAACGCTGTTCTTCTCGCTCATACCAATAGCGGCTCGTCCAGTTTAAGACAATGGTCGCGTAATCATCTGATACCCGCGTTTCTATTCGAGATAGCCGAATAAAATCACCTGTATCCTCGCCAGATTCTTGTATAAGCGGAATTATGCCCCTTTTGCTTCTAAGTGTATCCACAATCCTTTCTGCTTCATTATGAGCCTTCTGTGCGTTTTCGTGAAAGAGTTTTACGTTTAAAATATAGGCTTTCTGAAACGTAGATACTGTGTCCGCCCCATCGACCGTGGAAGCCGGTGGAAAGTAAAGAGACGGAACAGCAAAGTTCTGCGGTATTTCTTCTTCATACACTTGAACAGGATACAGTTTGTATAGATAGCCCATAATTGAACCTACTTCTTGATTCATGGCAACACCGCCTTAAAATTCTTCATCAATCCATTGCTGCAGCTTCCGCTCAAGGCTTCGCTCAAACATCAACTGAAATATAGCCATGGCGTTATCCCAAAAGCCAGAACCGTCGACCCATTGGAACTTCAGTAGCATACCGGAATTTCTTTCGGCAGGGTCATATTCGAAACGGTCGCCTTTCCAACGCCCCGGGACCCACCGTCTATCCTGATTTTTAGACGGATCGATAGTAAAGTGCCCGTCATTGATGTATGAGGCGTATTCCAGATTTGTTCCAACATCCAACTTTAAGCTGCCTTTTGTCATTGAAAAGATATTATCCTGGTCACCTCGTTGAAAAGAGTTAAGCAAGCGGCGTGTGTACACCGTCTTCGTCCTGATAATTTCATCTTGGATAATGTCTAGGAACTCAAAACCCATAGCTTCAAGCCACTCTTCGTATTTCCCTTTCAATCCTCCACGAGAAGCATGGTTTAATGACTGAATGAACTGATCAAGACCTTTGATCTTCACAAATATTCAACCTCCCGCACTGCTGTAACCTCCCAATGGTGGTTCCTGATTTTGCTGGGCTTCTGTAATTTATAAGCAGTACCATCCCAAACCACCCTGTCATTTACTCGAATATCAGCAGTAGCAGGGAAATGCACAAGGAATGATTGATAAATAGCTACATTCGGTTCCTGTTGGATAATGGACTGACTCTTTTCTGTAAAATAACACGGCTGATTTTCTATGTCCGGCTCATCAGGGTACGAAAAAACCGGTTGAACATCTTCAACCGGCACCCCGAATTTTTGCTTTCTATTTTCTTTTTTCTCCTGCAGATGGTAAATGTCGCATCTGTGAGTCAGTAAAGATCGATAACTCATATTGATCTCATCCGCACTTTCGCTTCAACCCCTTCTAAATCAGGGTCAGCCGGTTTTACATAATCTTTTATTAATGCATACACATCAGGTTTTTGAAGAGAACTGCCATCCCCTAGAGTATATGAATAGTCACCAATTTTTTCAGTTGTATATCCTTTAATAATTGACTCGTCGCCATTTATAAGAGCATAAAACTGAGACAACTTTAATAGGGCCAGTCGAACCGTTTCAGGCAAAGGAATATACTCTGCATCTGAAAAATCATGTCCAACTTTAAGAATGATATCGGCAGTTGCCTCAAGTATATCCTGTTTTAACAACTCGTCAGGTCTGGTCTTTACAGACTCAAAAACTGAATAACCCTTTAATTCATCGGGAGTGATTAACAGCATAGGTCACTCCCCTTTGTTATCTATTTGGTTAAGGATGTAGGCAATTCTTTCATCTGCGTTTTTGAAGTCAGACGGATTGCCACCAAGATTAGAAATAATGGATTCATGCTCTGCTTTATTCATACCTTTCAATTCCGATTCAGTATAATTTATCGGATCATCCTTTTGATTATTAAGCTCTTGGGTTAGTACAAAATATGGATTTTCATTTAAATACTCATAGAGCTTTTTTGATACTGTTTGACTGACACCTGCTCGAAAGGTTATTCCCATAACATTGTACGTTTTGCCTTTAATAAGCTTTGCAGTATACACGCCAGACCACCTACTCCTTCACTTTCACGATCTTGGCTACGGCGTCCTCTTCTTCAAAAACACTATCCAATTTCGCTGTCAAAACAATGATAAACATACGGCGACGGATGTCCTTATCTACTTCAATCCGAATGTTACGAGAGAATCCAAGAATAATATTCTTCGGATGAGTTAGGATGATATCAGAAACATCGGCTGCAGTATCTCCCTCTCCAATCGTATAAGGCTGTAAATTTGCAATACCTTTGATCGGAACACCAAAAGCAGAAGAAAGGCCACCTTGAACAGCTGCATCCCCTAAATTTGTTTGACGATCAGCTACGCGATCTTTCCATTCAACCTCAATACCAGGCGATGTATAGAAGCGGAACTCCTGTGGAATTCGCAAATATTTAGGAGGTACAGCTTTGTATCCTCGCTTGAACGTTTGGCGTGTCAGTTCCTCACCCGCAGCATCGACAATGTGAGATGTAGCTTGTTTTCTGATGCCATCTAATTGTGCAAGATATGAGTCGGATGAAGATGTATCTCCATTTACAAGCAACTCTTCAATATCAACCGCAGCACGCTCAGCTATCATTTGCATAATTGTATTTTGAAGACCATCTTTTTCGATGTTGTTTTCAAGTGTGTCATAGGTAATGTTAACTTCAGCAATAACTTCTTTTGTGCTTAAGTTAACTGTGCTAGTTGATGGAACTGATTTTTGATCTTTAGTTAACGCAACTCCCTCTTGGGCTGCCCTTAAAATACGCTGACCAAAACCGATCTTCTCGATTTTCTGTGTGTCATGGTCCATTTGAATAACACGCGCATCTCTTAAAATAGTTGGCGTATCTTGAACCATTCGAATAAAAGTTGAAGCTTGAGTAGGGTTCATAATCCCGCCGCTCTCTAAAGTAGAAAGCGTCATTTCTGCTTTATTAATAACTTCTTGATTTCTCATTCGTATCCTCCTTATACATTAAAACAACCCTGACCAGATTGATTTTTGAACTTGTTCGGAACCCCTTTCTTCAGTTTGCTTAGATGTTCCCCGGCTTTTTTCGATTGCTTCAATTCGATCAACGAGCGGTTGAACAGCTTCTGAAATTGCCTTTTTCAACTTCTCGCCCTCTTTTTCAACCTCTTCTTCTGTTTTTTCTTTATCTTTCTTTTTAGGATCTTCTTCTTTTTCTAGATCTGCCAGCCGCTTCTCAATCGGCTCTAAAGCGGCTTGAATTGATTTCGTTACTTCCTCCGAAGTCATTTCTTTTTCCTCCTCTTCTGTCTCAACCTGACTCAGCAAGTTACCGAGAGCAGTATGAGCATTTTTAATTTCTTGCAGGTTTGAAGCGGAAAACTTTCTGCCCGCCTTTTCAACTGGCTCATCATATGACTGCTGTTGCTTTCCCATAAAAAAGTTTTTGAGCAAATTAAAAAGCCCTTTCTCATCTGTTTTCTCTTGAGAAACGGGCTTTTTTTCTTGTTTTTCAATTGTCTCAGCAGTCCCTGCCATTGAATAACCGGTAATTTCGCCTTTTTTGATTTGCTCCCATACTTCATCAGAAGCCTTTGTGACAAGGACCCATGAACCCTTTTTGATGGTTTCCCCATTCATTTCAAAGTCAGCAGGTGCAACATAGGACTCTACCACCTCGCCAACACCACCTTGAAAATCATGTTGCTTATCAATTTCACGGGCATCTTTCAGGAATCCATGAGCGGCCTTTTCGATTTCTGTAGCTGTCATGAAATCCCCGTGGGCGTCCACTGTGTCAGGTTCATAAACAATACCGTAAACGAGTTTTTCCTCGCCTGCTTCTTTTGCAAGAACCTTGACCTCCTTTTGAAAGTCAGGCTGTTTATCTGATTTCATAAAAAAGAACTGCTTTTGATTAGCAGCCTTATCCACGTAAGAAACATGTGTGATTTTTGCGTTCACCAATTCTCTTGGCATGTTGTTCACCTCCTTTCAAATATTAAAACGCCACTAAAAATTTAATGGCGTTACAAGTGCTAAATAGGACGTCCCTTTATCAGCCCTCAGCTCACCTAGAGCTCCTAAGCAGGTGTAGAGTTAAATGAAACACACATTTACACTTTTTCCACTTCTTTAAATTTCATTGTTTTTATAAACTGTATCGTGGCTAAAGTATTTAGGAGTCTCAAGACGTCCGCTTTTCCCCAGTGTTGAGGATTATCCCGACCATGAAGTATCCAGTTTCTATTAATCATAGGTTGTCTTTCTTTATCAAAAAAATGAGTTTTGAAAAGCTTGTCCTCAAAAAAATAAAAAATAGAATACGATGCAATTGCTAAGTATTTATCACTCTCATCAATCTTGTCTTTAAATTCACTCATCAATTTCATCCCGACTTTTAAACTCTCCGTTAACTCGCTAATTTCACCTTCAATAATTGTGATGAGTGCAGGGACTGATATCCTAAATCCACCTTTCTTATATAATTCAAACGAATGATCAATAAGTTCCTTCCATCTATCACCTAGACCCTCCAATAAGACTTCTTTTAGCCCATCAAGTTGCTTATAGTTATCTTTTTCATAATATGACACAAAGGTATTATCTAATTCCTCTTGATTGTATTCTAGGAAATCATCATCAAGATAAAAATGTATTGGAATTTCTTCGGTTAAAGTCCATCCATGACGAGAGTTGTGATATGTAATTTTTTCAATTCTTGAATAATCAATTATAATCTTTGGCAATCGCAAGTTGATTTTAGGAAATGTCGGAAACCTCATTGCTCTAACAGAAGATGCAGCAGATGCAGCCTTCATAACTCGTTGAATTCTGGCGGCGGGGTTAGTATGAACCATCTTTGTTAAAGCTTTTTGTTGCGCCATTAGCGACTCAAATCTTTGTCTTGGTAAATTTAATGTTCGGTGGAGAGAATGAATCTGTGAAGACATACTGGTAGCCTTAAGAAGTTCTCTATTTCTCTTCTCCATTTCTTCAAAAACCTTTGCGATCTGACTATAATAATTCAACTGCTTCACCTCCCATTTTTTAGTAACGAGGTAATTATACTACTTTATTCCATATTTGCTAAGACTTCCCTTCGAATCTCTTCTTTTTCATCTGCTGACAACCCCAAAATCTCGTTATCAACCACGGGCGATAATACACAATGACAATGTACCCGCTCTCCGGCTGATAGTCTAGGATCTCTCGGAAACATGCAGGTCTCGCTACTACCTGGTATCTCAAATTCTTCATCTACGCCAATTACTGTGCCGTCAAGATCGATGTGATTCTCACGTGGGTTGTTCTTCTTCCCGCCGCTGTGCCGCCACTTCTTTTTCTTTACTGCCGGCGATTGTGCATAAGATTCATGCTGCGCGGCAGAGGAAGCGGCAAGTACTTCAGTAATAGCCGTTGTGCGAGCCCTTCCCCTATCAAATTGAGGCATGTCTTTGAGAGTCAATTCAATGTCTTGAATAGATGACCCGTGTTCGATCGCCTTCACTAACACGTTCTCCACCGCTTCATGAGTGTTTAACTTCATGATCTCAGCTAGCTTCTTTGACCAATCCTTAATCCAACTAATCGCCCGATTTGATAAGACTTTAAAAGGAATTTCTGGATCTATAGAGTCCATGATAACTTCGGCCAGCTCTTCAATGGTTTGTTGCAGGAATCCCTCAGTCAGTTCCTGAAATTCCTCCTCGAAGTCATCCTCCGCAAAAAGGTTCTGAGTAAAAAACACCAGAAGGGCTTCCAGCGTCTCTTTTGAGTCTTTGCTTACAAAACCTTTCAGACCATCTAAAAACTTTTTACGTTGGCGTCTGAGTAATCGAGCGATGCCTTTTTCATATACCTCTACATATTTGGGTATATTAGATTTGCCAGGAAAGTCAGGTACCATCTCCCCCAATTGCTTAAACTGATTTTCCTCGGCTTTTAGAATGAATACGTTCAGACTTTCCAACAACTTATCCGTTTTGTTCATCTCTTCAGATCCTCCAGAACATCCCGCATATCTTTTAATAAACCGATCATATCAGGAGTACCGTTCTTAGATTTAAACAGCGTAGCCAAAGGATCGGAAGCGGACTCAGTGCTATTCTTACCAAGCGGCCTGTTATATTCTTCTTCAGGCCATTCCTCAAGCGTCTTACCAAGAACTCTCCCAGCTAAATCACGTAGATCATTCGGAGAAACTGCACCAGCTGTTATAAACGGTGTTAGAACCTTAGCAATCTCAAGTGGATCTCTAAAGTCAGGTCCTTTTAGCTGAAGACGAACCTTATGAATCTCAAGATCATTTAGAAATAAAGCGTTCAGTTTACCTGTGATTAACTTTCGTTCAGGCTGAAAGACTTGTTCCTCAGTAATCTTTCTTGCTGTATCCGCAGTCGCTCTATTGTAATCTTGAGCTTCACCTGTATAAAGTGGAGGCAAACGAAAAGCCGATCTAATTTTATCTCGGCTCTTTTGGTCATATTCAAGAAACAAAGCATCTTCTTGGAGGATTTCAGCAAGTGATTTAATATCGACTTTCACTGGAGCAATCTCTTCATCGCCATGAATGTTTTTCCCCTTCGCTATGCCTTCCGCTTCAAGTAAAAGAAACTTATGTGCATTCTCCACTCCTTCAAGCCCATTCATGTAATCCTGCAATTGTGTGTATGAATCCTCTGACAACATACCATTTTCAATTGTAATGGCAGCGGGAATATGTCTACCTTGCTTGAAGTACATGAAGTTCAGCTCTTCAGCTTTACGAGCCCCGTATAAATTAACAATATGACCGATCCATCGGGGCTTTCCATAAGTACCGCTTCCTATCTTGAAATGAACCACTTCATTTGCTCGTTTTTCGAATGGAGTCTGTTCATCATATTGGCCTGTCTCTAAATTTAAAGTACGGGGATCACCATATTCCTTAAAGTAAACCATACGACCGTCAATCATCTGAACATACTTGCGAAATCGTTTTTCTCTTTTGATTGATTTCATTTGTCCTTTTTCGAAGTACGTGAAATCAACTTCGATTGGTTCAGACAGTTTGCAAACTCGTACATTTTGAACGTCCATGTATTCAATGCCGGCTGGCTTATTTTCACCGTTTCGGATAACCTCAATAAATCCATTACCGGTCTTTTCTCGGTCTTCAATCACAAAGCCGAGTAAAGTCTCAGCTGACTCATCAAAGTGAAGATATTTAACGAACTCTTCAAGCTTTGTCCATTCACTTTCAGCTTCTACTTTTTCTTCATTTGTTACATCTGGCGAATTCACATCAAAAGAATACTCAAAATCAAATCCAAAGCCCACAATATTTGTCCTGTAGGCATCAACACATTGCTGTAAGATTGTTGAATACTCAGCAATCATTTTTAATTCCTTTAGGTTATACGGAGGCGGCAAAATATTGCTGTCATAACTGTCCGCAAATTCATCTTCATAAATTTGTTTCGTTGATTCAGTAGGTGGAGAAGCTTTGATTACTCGTGCTTTAACAGATTGTTTTGACATGCTCTACCTCCTTCCCGGTCTTGATCTTTGCGGTCTTCCTTTAGATTCTTCTTTCAAATCAGTTACCTCATAATCATCGAGAGCGTACCAAATAGCTGACAGTGTATGCGGGTCTATGGTGAACTCGTCTTCTATGATGTTCCCCAGCTTATCAGTAGCATAAGTGAGCGGCTTGAGCTCATAAATCGTGTTCTCGCAACTGTCAGAGCAAATGATCTTCTTGAACCGTTTGATCTTCTTTGTGTATTGGAGGCGTGATCCTTGGTACTTACGGGCCCCCACCATATTGAAACCGTGTTGTTGAAAATAACGGATTGTCTTTGGCTCTGCTGAATCTGCCTTGATTAATTCCTTAGTCTCTGCAAATTCCTTAAGTTCTTCGGCAGTCTTATCATCCGTCAGCCCATTTTTGTAATACTCCCAGTAGATATAGAGATATTTATTTACATGATCTACAGCAACCCTAACAACGGCGTTATACGATTCCACAAAACCAAAGTCCATGCCAACTCGTTTAAGAGGGCGGTTAATATCAGCGATAGCCTTCAAAACCTCTTCATGCGGTCGCTCTTCGAATTGTGGCAGTACCCGTATTCCATTCACGCCAAAATGACCTTTCCGCGCAATTCGGTAAAGGTCTGAATCGTATTCCTTCAATTCTTCAAGTTGCTGGACATAGCTTTCTGGCAGGAAAAGATTATCATCTGCCGTTGAGTGATGATAATAGGTGTCGTTAATTACGACAGTACGCTTTTCATAAAGCTCTTTATCATCGAGTACAAACCGCTTCTCTCTATCATCTTTAAAGAAATGTTTAAAAGTCCAATTGTCCTCTCCGACTGGATTTGTCGAAAGTATCATGTGAAGCGGCAATGTCGGGTGACGAAGACGTCCTAGAAGCTCCTTGAATCCTTCATATTTCACTTCGGAACATTCCTCAATCCAAATGAGCGAAATATTATTGATCGATTTCAGTTTGGCCGGCTTATCCATCCCTTTAAAGATGATGCGGCTGCCATTTGAAAATCGAATCTGCATAGGGGATGCAACACACCTAACAATATGATCTAATTTCAGATCACTTACAATTTCATCAAAAAGAGAAAATGTGGAGTCCCTATGTGTGTCATACACTTCTCTGATAACAAGAGCAGTCCGCTTTTCTATAAGCAATTTCAAAACAATCTTGAGTGCCACATGATAACTTTTAGATGAGCCATAACCACCCACGAGAAACTGAAACTTTTGATTCCAATCAAAGAGAAATTCTTTAAAATGGGGATTTACTTGTTTAATCATTGTCATCACTCTTGTTTACAATAGTGATCTCAAAAGGTTTATCTTCTTCCGTAAGCTCTTCAATCTCTAATTTTTTCTTGTTGATATTTAAACGCATTTGCTCCAATTTAAGACGTCGTTCGTCTTCATTATGAGCTAATTCGTCAAACTGCTTTATAAGGTTTCTGAGCTCTGCCATGGCCCGAGATTGAGCGTTCAAGAATGTGGCATGACGATCCCAAGAAAATTGAAATTCGTATTCTTCCTCTTCGACCTCGTTTGTCTCAGATAGGACAGAATTTTTCTTTTTCAGTTCTTTAATCATTTCCTGCTTATCAGAAACGAACATGATCTTTTGTGCCCTTATAATTGCAGCATATTGGATTTGTATTTGGTCCCATATCATATCGACAGGTGAGCGCTCCTGAATCTCTTTCATTATAGAGAGTGTGTCTTTAGGTAAGAATTTAGAGAAGAAACCATGAGTCACAGCGTTTTGATTTCTTAGTGGAGCAGCACCACCTTTATTACCCAATGCATTTTTATTACCAAGTGGTGCTCTTCCTCCCTTGTTTCCAATTGCATTTTTGTTCCCTTTAGGTGCACCTCGACGTAAAAGAGCGCTCCCTTTCGATTTAGGAGCGCTCCCTTTTATTTTTTCTTCCCATTTATCGTTTGCTTTCCATTTGCGAATAGTACTGCTTGTGATTCCTAATTCCTCGGCAATGTCTTTTAACTTCTTGCTCCCACTGCTCTCTTCCCACAAATGAAACGCTTTTTCTCTGCGTGGATCTCGTGGTCTTGGCATTACATCATCCTCTACCTCCAGACAATTTATTTGTGTTTATGTTTGTTTCGGAATTTGTTAATCCACTCAATTTTCAAAAATGGTTCCAAAAATCAGAAACATTCTTAAGTTCTACTATTTTATTAGAAAATAATTCAGTAATTTTATGTCCTTCGCCCTCATCAAAGTAATAGTAAGTTACTCTAATAATATTTTCATTGTTATAAATCATATCCATTATATGTGAGTCATTATTTGGTGAAAGGCCTAATATTGTTATATTTCCTGAAGCATTCTTTAGTTTGTCAAAAGGATAATAATCTTCAAATTTTAAACTTCTATCTTTAAGTTTTAAGATTATAGATTCATACATATTATTAAGTAATTTGTTATCTGAATTTTTATAGGGTTCAATTTCTTTTAACATATCAGGATCTTTATCAATCGCTTCAACATATTTATCTATTGCTTGATTAGCAGAAACACTCATACTTGCCATGAATTCTTTTGAGGAACCCGAATAAGTAGACAGAGCAGTTGAATATAAATGATCAAATCCTTCCACAATTTTATAATTTTGCAATGGATTATCCGACAATTTATTTCGGAAACTGTTCTTATCATATATATCTTTCCTTATATGAAAAGCTCCATGTAAGTAATTAACTGCCTTGTGAGTAAGTAATTCAATATTTTTGTCATAGTTGGTTGTAAATATCTCATCAAATTGATTAAACCAGTCGATTAATCCTTTCGGGTATAATTTATATAAATTATTTATTTTTCCTTTGTTATAAATTGAATCAAGGAAAAAACATCTCAATATTTCTTGATAATTAAATTTATCAGGGTTTTCAATATTATGTTGTCTGCAAAACAATTGGTGCAATAAAAAGTAGTCCTCAAAACCGATTTGATAGTACCTCAACTTTCCTTTATGAAATCGGTATCTCGAAATGAAATCATTTAATTCTTTTTTATCTTTCTCTGTAATAGCATGGTGATTAAGCCTTCCGTTTATCACTTTTGGACTGAGTTTGTATAACATTTCAAAATATTTTTTTGTCTCGTATGGATAAATCTCTTCTGGAAAATCTCCATTTTCAATATTTCTAATCGCTCTATCAATAATGTTTCGATTAAGATATTCTCCTTCACTAAATTGAATATTGATGCCATTCCCAACTAAAACGCAGTTTTTCATGTAATCCCCCTCCTTTCTTTATTATCGACTTTGATAAGGAACAAAGGAACTATTTGCAAAATTTGTCGAATGAAAAAAGCACCCTAAAAGGATGCTTTATTATTTTCTGCTCATTATGTAATCTTCTTTACTGATACCTAAAAGTTCCGCAGAATGCTCATCTGCTGATTGTTCTAAATGATGCATTTGGTATTTAACGAATTCTTCTTCAGTAAACACCTTTTTATCGATGAGAATATCAATTAGAGCTTCTATTGTGCATTGACGGTTTACCGATCCGCCTGCTAGTTGTTCAAGCAAATGTTGCTGATTAACATTAATAGTTCTTGTCATGTTTTTCACCTCCCGCCTTAATATCGGCAAGAGATTATGACAAAGAACATTTTGCAGAATTTGTCGAATGATTTATTATCTTGTGTACTATATGGTTTAAGTGGCTCAATAAAATTCTGCCGCGCCGACCTGCCTCCCATTTTACACTACAGATTTTTTCAGATTCAACAAACGCTCAAAGTGGCAATCTTGGCATAATTGGTTGATCAACTCGTCTTTCATTTTGCGTACAGTTTCTCGTGAAATACCAAGGTGAAGGCCAATAGCACGGTAACTCATCCCCTCCATCATGCAATCATAAATGACTTTATGCTGCTCTCCTTGTATCTTTTCGGCACCTAGCTCCACTGCATATACTCGTTCCTCATAGTACTTAAGACGTTTGAAAAGACGTTCCTCTCTCATATCCATTTGCCTTAGCTCAGCCTGACTCTTCCCAGGACTTCCTTTTGGCATAGCAGCTGCTAATCCATATTGTGCAACCCCCCAATTCTTCATGGAAATTACTGAACCATAAAGTACCCTTTGCAATCGATGAACCTCTTTCACCATCCAGTGATAGCTATTGATTAGATTTTCAATTTCTTTTTGATTCATGATTGTGTCCTCCTTTTCAAATAAAAAACGGACACCAAACAAACAGCGTAAATACTGTGAGTTCAGTGTCCGCAGGCTTTCCGTCTTGGACTTAACTATTTTTTCTTCTTAGATTTCTTTTTTGATTTTTTTGAGGGATTCCCCCCCTGTTCTAAAAGATAATTATAAAAAAGAGTTTCCAGCAACCTGTAATTTTTATTGTAACTCGATCCATTTTGGAATTGATGTATTGCTGAGTATATAAAAGCTCCTAATATAATTACTTCAATTCCTAGTGCTAACCATAAAATCATGACTTGATTAAACTCTTCTTGTTTTAGATTTGGTTCTTCAACAGCAGTATTAATAATTAGTGTAAACCAACTGGTAATCATGGAAACTAAAATAGATGGGATGATAATTTTTAAATATGTTGTTATAGAAGCTGCTTTCCTATCTTCATTAATCGATTTCAGATAAGGCAAGAGATAATTTTCGATTTGGTTTATAGAATAATTACGAGTTTCCAAATTTTTTTTAAAAGCTTTATAAATAATTTCTCTTCTTAACTTATGAAACCCACTATATCCTGATAACTTCGCAAATTTTGTTAGAGCCTTACTTATACTTAAAATAGCAAAAATAAAAACAAGCAAAAAAATAGCCCCAAATACAATTAAAAACATTTTTCCATGAAGGCATTTATATAAGAAAAAACCACATGAAAATACTACAAGTAAATAAAAAATTATTTTATATAAAAGCTTTAAAAAAATTTTGTTCTTTTCTTGCACTTTCTCTTCATCTTCCTCTAAAAAAGGGGAATCTATAAAGAAGTATTTTATTTTCTTTACCTTGCTCACTTCCTTATAAAGCTCAAATAGTTCATTATCTATATCCACCATAGTATTACACCACCTCTATTCTTCCTACGAAGAAAAATATAAAAAGTTTCACTTAATTTAAGCACACCATAACTACCTCTTTGGATAATACTTTTTAATGCCCCTACCATTGCAAGTTTCGCTTTCATGTCCGTTCCTCCCTTGCAAAGGAAAAGCCCCTGCTACTTAACTTTGTAACCTATTTCATGATCAACCCGCGCAAAGCTTCCCTTTACAGTTTGAATAACAGTCTTACCGTGCTCTGGAGCTTCTAAGACATGTGCAGTTCCCTGATTCCCATCTAAAACAATGATCTGAACTTTTCCTGGGTCAATTTTCTGCTGAATAGTGAAGTCTTTTTTGATGTTTATTTCTCTAGGATTGTACACTCAAAGCGCCCCCTATGTTATGATAGAAGTACCAGTTCATATCAAGAACACTGAGGCTAAGCGCTTCGGTGTTTTTTATTTTTAGGCAGAAACCTCTTTTATCATGACTTCCACTCGCGGCTCTTCGCTATAAAACTTGCTAACTTTCAGGTCCACTACTTGGCTATCATCTTTGTAAATAAGATGATTCAGGGCATCTTTTACACCCTTTACATAGTTATCAACATCAGGCTTTGTAGTAGGCCGCAGAAGACCCTTTTCAGCTTTTTCTTTCCTCTTTGATGAGTTTGAAACTGATTTGGGCATTGGTCTGTACACTTTGACATCCATTGAGACAGGACCAGTAATAATTGTTTCTGGTCGATACTGAGACGCAACCAAAGCTACATACTGCTTGAAATACTTTGATTTCGCTGGATCACGCATATGCACCTTCCCATTTCGTATTGATCCACGCGGCCTTCCTTGTGCGACTGGCTCACCATAAACAGTGAACTTAATGCAATCCAACTGTTCTTTACCTCCCGTCAAGCTGTTCCCATAGCTGAATTTCTTTTTCTATTCTCGGTGCGGAGAGTAAAATTGCCAGCAGAGACACGACTGCTTTAAGCACTCAGCATCCGCTCCATTTGCTTTATTTTTTCCTCAAGTAAACGGATAGTTGGCGTAAGATCTTTACCTGTATTTCGATCTGAAGGTCCAAACATATAAAGTCCACCAGTTGCTTTTACATTCATTTTCTCCTTCATACCCAATCACCTAACCTATGATTTAATTGCATTCGATCGCCTTTAATAATCACTATGTAATCACGGCACATCTGGTGAATCCGTGAACCAAGAGCCTCATCTATATCCAAAATCTCATCGATTGTTAACTCCGAAGAAATCAGCAAAGGCTTGTGATTTAAATATCGGTAGTTTAAGACTGACTGGATTTGTTCAACCTGCCAGTCTGTTGCCCTTGGTTGACCGTTTATTGGTTTAAATAAGTCATCAAGGAATAGAACTTCGACCTTTCTCATTGCATTGAGTTTTGCTTCTAAATTGTCAAAGTCAGCTTTCAAATCACCCATGCCCTCTACGTAAGGGAAATACATGCAGTGTACTGATTTTTTCTTGATCAGATTATTCATAATCGCCGTGAGCAAATGAGTTTTGCCGCTGCCAGGCTGTCCAAGTAATGCGATACTGTTTTGCCTTTCTCCTTTAATCTTTCCAAAATCTTTATAGTATTCTACTGCACACTCATAAGCGTCCTTGATCATATCTGGCTTACCGTCCGTGATGAAGTTACCAAAGAGAAGCTTTTCAAACTCTTCTGTAATGCCACTAGCTGCCATGAGTCTGGCAATTTTCTTTCGTCTTACACATTCACACTGTTTTGAATAAGTATCTTTCCATTCGCTAGCTTTATCCGGCGTGCAAACCTTACCTAACAGAAAATCATCTTCCGACACCATATCGTCTGGAACCATAAGGTCTAACTGTTCATTTAAATGCCAAGAAGTGTCCTTATGGACCCGATAAACGACAATTCCACGATCCTTACAATAAGGACAATCAAATTCAGCCTTTTCTTCTGATACGGCCTGTTTTGTTCCCAAAAAGCGGGCTGACCTTTCCCGAAGTTCCTGCATGATCGTTTGAAATGCGGTGTCTATACTGACTGCTTTGTTTATAGCCATATTGTTTCTCCTTTCTCTTTTGAGTGAATGGATTTGATAAGATGGCTTGAACATATGACAAACTTGCAGCTTTCCCCTTTAACTGAAATGCTGTCTTGATAGCCTCCATCACTTTTTCTTCACCATAGTCATCGACCATGTAGCCGATCCGCTGTGCCTCAATGGGGCCGACTGACCGAGCAACTTTGTTTTCATATAGCTCAAAGGCATTTTTCATTTTGTCATCGACCTCCTGATGTTCAATCTCAGCTGGTTCCAAAGCTTTTTTCTTCATGTAATTTCCTAGTTGTATGTAGTCTGCATAATGAAGTATGGTGACGATAAACCCTCTTTTTTGTGGAAGACGGTGCAATTTGATATATCCCTGTTTCTCCATTCGGTCTAGTGAGTATTTGATCTGTGCAGCTGACCAGTTAAAATCTTTTGCAAGTTCCACAACTTTGATAATGGTCTGCCCAAGTTCTAGCTCTTGATTTGGCCTGTATTCAGCTCTTTTGAACAAGTGATCATAAATTTTTTCATCCCTAAACTCTTTGAATGGTAGTCGGGGTATGACCACATACCCCATTGCTTTTATGTCCAAGTCTCTCACCTACTTCCTTTCCCAGAGTGCAGTTATGTCACGGATGCCGACCTCAATCGAACGGAAGTTCATCTTCTTTTATATCTACAGGTTTGCCGTCAAAAGGATCAGCTTCCTGCGAGGTTGTTTTTTCTGTTTCTTCTTTATCTGAAGGTTCGGAATCGATAATTTCTGAACTGTCTGCTTCATTGGTAATGTCAATCCGTTCCCTTGTTTCATCTTCTTCAATAACGGCTTTTTGCATTTCCACAGAGAGAATCCCCCACTTACTCAAAACTGCTTTTAATACAGTCTTAAGAGCCATCGCATCCCAATCATTTTTCCATCCAAAATCAGATTTACTGAATTTCTTTTTGTGCTTCTCTACTTGTGCCTTTGTCCAGTACACTGTTTTTCGGAAGCCATTTATCAACTCAAAATAAGCTGCATAACCAATCACTGCATCTGATTCTCGTTTTTCAAAATCAATCTCGATCTCCTCAGTCAACGGATTCCACTTCTGCAATTCGCCTTCATGAATCGGTATGCAATTGATGGATTTATATCGGCCTGTTCGCAAGGCAAGCTGTATATATCCTTTGTATCCAAGCTGGAATTGAGCCTTTCCTCCGTAAGGTACAATCCAGGCATACCCTAAGTTTTTATCTATAGGTAGGTCGAGTGTAGCTGCCACCATTGCAGATGAGATAACGCTCATAGGATCTGTTTTCTGTAGCATCTGCTCGCTGTTATAAAGGCTTAAGATAGAAGCAGTAAACTGTGTCGCCCTCTTCCCTAACACTTCCTCAAATCGCTTAATAACGGATGGTGAGGAAAGCAAGCCTTTCATGGTTGCCCCTTGTTGCTGAACAGGAGCGCTTTTTTGTTTCTTTTGGATGTTGTTTTTAATTGATTGATTAGTAGCCATAATCAGCTAACCTCCTTGATTCCAAAACGTCTGAAATGAGTTTCCTTTTTGACCGTCTCGTAAATATCCGGAAACTGCTCTTTCAGCTTTTTCGTGTCAACTCGATTTGAGACAACTGGCTTCCAACAAGCTTGGTAGTTTCCGATAAACCCATACTCTGCATCCTTCATTTCATGTTTGATCTGGTTCTCTAACTCTTTTGCCTGACTTTGAAGCTCTGAGATCTGTTCTTTTAGATGCAAATATTGTTGAATACGTTCTCGATTAGCCGCAGTTAAATCAATAGCTTTGTTATTTTCCGTTTCGGCATATCGTTTTTTGAGATATTCCTCCGCAGTGCTTGAACCATCTAAAACAGGAGCTTGTCCGCCTAAGACCTTGTCATTCCAGAACTCAATCTCTGCTTCAAAGATCATGTCAATTAACTCGTCGTCTCTCTCAATCTCTTTCCAGACAAATTTGTTTCCGCCGATTAGCACAGCAAAATAAGCTTTCCGATATTCAGGTCCAAGCACCCCCAGATAATGCTGTACCTGAACGATATAGCTCTCGGGGATTTCTTCATCTTCCCATTCTTTTAAGTTGTAGGCTGATGTTGTTTTACATTCAAGGATCGCTTTTTCACCAACAATCATTCGATCTACATTCGCCAAAATGAAATCATGATCTGGGTGTTTGAGTATTGCCTTTTTACGTCTAACCTTCTTGCCACTACGTATCTCAAATTCTTTTGCAACAATGTCTTCTAGCAATGATCCAAAGTAAGCAGCTTCACTTTGCGATTCACATACAGGGACCTGTCCTGTTTTGTCTAACCATAATTCAAAAGGTGTCTTCCACTTGTTTAACCCCAAGATAATGGATGCATCTGAGCCACCAATTCCTTTTCTTCTTTCAATAAGCCATTCATCACGGCTCATTTCAGAAGTCTTAGCAAGAACCTTTGGTTTCAACAAAAATCTCCCTTTCTTAACTCCTGCTTAATTTCTTCTTAATTACAAGCTAGATTATTGTATTTTTTTTGTAACTTGTTATAATGAGGGCACAATACTTGTTGTGTAACACCCCGAAAAGCTCACTCTGCCCAGTGGGCTTTTCTATTGTGCATTTTTAAACTCAAAACCAAGTTGCTCCCTTAGATATCTTTCCAAGTTCTCTTTCAGAATGATTTCGCCGCAATCAATTACATAATCATCAACTGGTGTTACTTCATCACCGTAAAAGTCTATTTGCACATCCGTTTCAGTCAGCTTATCGTGCCAGTTGTTTATGACCATTGGGTTTTCGACCATTCATATTCTCCTCTCTGAATTTGTCTGCACGTCTATCCCATAACAGATGGAATTCACTATTGTTACGAATCATCGCACACCATTTACGAACTTCCAGAGCAGTTGCCGGTTTATGAACAAAATGAACCATTATCCTATACACCTGCTCACTACAGTTAAGTTGATACCTTGCTGTTGCATTTTTAATGCCGTTTCATAAAGACGTCCTTTGTTTGCAAGCCGGCTAATATCCTCAGTAAGAACCTTGATGCTTCCAGCAAGACTAATCGCTTCTTCATAATCACCATCACGTAATGCCTCTGACAGCATGATTGATAGCTCTTCTGCTGATTCGATTTTTCTTTTTGCGATTAGAACATCTGACTTCAAGAAATGATTAGTATTCATACTGAAACCGCCTGCCTTCCTTCTTGTTTTGCCATAGCAACTTGATCAACTAGCGCTTTCCGCGTCCATCTTTCTGCAAGTTCCTGCATTTTCAACCCGTGAGTACGAACAAGTGAATAAATCAATGTTTTGTTAGCCGCAATCAAATCAAAAATCTGCTTAATATCAGCCATTGGCAGCTCCTCTGTTTTACCTGGTCGGTTATCCGTGAGCCAACGGGCTAAATGTTTGGTTGCTTGCAGTGCTTCCTCCAATTGGTGAACCATATTAATCACCGCATTACTTGCACATTCATTGAGTGCCGGATCAATAGGAGCGGCCGCAGTTGGATGGAGTTTAAATAAGTAATGGACAAGATCAATATGTTCATAGGCATCGCACTTCTCAAACCACTTGATACATAACTCTGGAGTGAGCTTGGCAAGTCCATTTTCAACATCTGAAACATACCTTTGATCCTTACCTCCGATTAATTTACCGATTTGGTATTGGGAAAGACCTGCAGCCTTACGGGCACTACGCATAATCTGCGGTAAATTCCGCATGTTGTATGGGTTGTTCTCCATATGTTTGCCTCCTGATATATTCGATTTTCAGTTTTAAAATTGAAGTTAATAGACCATGCTGGATATAAATGACTTAGGCTGATTCCTTTTTCTTTTGTTGTGCTAACTTTTCTTGATGTTCATTCATTCGCTGAACAAGTATGCCACTGAGGTATTTGTAAGCTTTGGCCTCTGCCAGTTCAAACAGTGGTCCTTTTTTCAAGATGACTTTCATAATTAAGCCCCCTTATCTGTACTTGTCTCATATCAAGGACACATTTTGTGTCTACTTTGAGCAAAAAAAATTTCATCTACAGTTGTTCCATAATAGTCTGCAATCTTTTTGGCCAGACTTAAGGAGGGAGTTCTATCCCCTCTTTCAATTGCCCCTAGCATCTGTGGAGTTATGTTTAAGTCATTAGCAACAACTGTTCTTGACGTGTTTCCACGTAAGGAAAACAAAACTTCCCTTTCCACTTATAACACCCCCTTAGAAACGTTTTGTTTCCTTCCACGATTTATAATATACAGGACACAAAACGTGTCCGTCAAGTGTTTTTAGAAACTTTTTGTTTCCAAATGTAGAAACGCTTAGTTTCCAAGTTATAATTAATAACAAGGAGTGAGTGTATATGTTAGGTAAAAGGATAGCAGCTTTAAGAAAAGAAAAAGGTCTAAGCCAATATGAACTCGCAGACAGATTAGGCTTTTCAAGAGGAAAACTTGCTAATTATGAACAAGGCACTCGCGAACCTGATTACGAAACATTAATCAAAATAGCCGACTTTTTTGATGTTTCTACAGACTACCTTTTAAGAGGAAAAGATAAATCATCCAATATAATCACTGACGATGCAAAAAAAGTGTTAAACGATCCTGAAACGTTCCTTGCAGCTAAAGACGGTGAAGTAACTGATGAAATTCTACAGGCTGCTTTGGAGATTATAACGGAGCAATTAAAGGAAAGACGGAAATCAGATAAATAAACGCAGTTAGTTTATTATTATTTATTTCTGTTTATTATGTTTAATTCTGTTTACTAATAAGATTTAGATTCTCATTTATATCTCAATCATACCCTCATTTATAAAGTGACTTTTGAATCCTATACAAACCCTTACGTGGCAAGGGTTTTTGTTGTTTTTCTCATTTATATTTTCATTTATGTTTCTTTTACATTTTCATATATAAAAATGAAGTGGCCTGATTACATAAGGAGCGTTTATTGTGAAGAGAAACATTGAGTTTTTTTTAAGTTTGACAGGGAGCCTATTGGGTGTTGTAGCATCTATTTTTGCTTTAGTTATCGCCTATCTTGATTTATTTTTTCATTTAATTAGATACTTTGAAATGACAAGCGACCTTCTTGTTGAGGCATGGGTATCTTTGGTCTTTTCATGTATTGGGTTTACAGCTTCAATTGTTGTCTTATTTAAGCCAAAGTTGAGCAGTGTTCTACTATTTGTCTCAGGGGGAGGACTTATATGTATTGATTGGTTCTATTTAATACCAGCTATACTTATGATCATCCCCGGGATCATGGTATTTGTAAGGAAAGAAAAATCTGCTCTTAAATCAGATTGAATCTGAAAACAAAAGAACCGCGACTGGCGGTTCTTTTATTGTGTTTCCTGTTTTAAATAAACTGATTCATTATCATTGGACAGTACCATAATCAAAATCAATATCTTTCTTGTCTAAATCCCCCTTGAAATTTTTAGCAAAAGTCATGGTTAAATGTACACTTTTATCTATCCACCAAGTTCCATCCTCAGTGTTCGTATCCCAAGTAACATCTATATCCCTACCCAAATTCTCAAAAAACACCAAATTTCCAACAGCTACTGTTTTTCCGTTGATCTTGTAATATATTAAAACAATTTTCTTATCGAATATACCTGTTCCGTGCTTTACGATTGTTAAACTGTAAGGCTTATTAGGACATTGCTCTTCAAGTATAATTTCAGGATTTAAAAATAAAACATAACAGATGAATAAAATGGGCACAATCATTAACCTTGTTAATAATTTTTTATTGATATTAACTCCCTCCAACCAAGAAACTCCGTTTAACAATCCATTTTATTTGGATACCCCTGCATCTTTTGGACGTTTTTCCTATGAAAAAAGTTGTGACTTCCCTATAATATTTAACGAATCCAATTTTTAGATTGTCGTCTTTAAGGAGGTTTTTCATCTTGAGGTATACAAACAGTCATTTAGAGGATTGGATTGAAAACTTATACAGGAAGATTGATATTACAGAACCTGAACAAATTAATTTTGAACGGATTGCCGAAGCTTTAGACATCAGACTGTCGTTTAAACCTGTTACAAGCTTCGCACTTAAACACAGCGGAATTTATAATATATGCTTGGACAGCCGAAAAAGCCGAACTGAACAATGGTATGATTTCGCTCATGAATTTTGCCATATATATAGACATGAAGGCGATAAAAAAACAATGCCTGCAACTTGGACTGATTATTTAGAGTGGCAGTCCAATTATTTTACATATCACTTTTGCATTCCAACTTTCATGTTGCGTAATATTAATCTTTCGTACATACAATCACAAGCAATTGAAAATGTAGCTTGGTTATTTAAGGTATCCCCTTCGTTTGCGAAGAAACGTTTGAGCATTTATTACAGGAAGCTGACTCAACCTTTATTTAATCAAACAGTTACGGGAAATCTGTGCACCCCCCTTTTGTAATTAATAATGAAATCCTCATGCATTTGCGAGCATTGAAAAAAACAAAAAAAGATGTGTCCCTTCATGATCCGATCGGGCAGGATAAGGAAGGGAATGAAATAAGCCTCATCGATGTCCTGAAATCAGAAAATGAAGACGTGATTGATACGATTCAGCTCAATATGGAGCTTGAAAAAGTGAAGCAATACATTGACATTTTAGATGACCGTGAGAAAGAAGTGATTGTCGGGCGGTTTGGGCTTGATTTAAAGAAGGAAAAAACGCAGCGTGAGATTGCCAAAGAACTCGGTATTTCGCGCAGCTATGTATCTCGGATTGAGAAACGGGCGCTGATGAAGATGTTCCATGAGTTCTACCGGGCGGAAAAGGAAAAGCGGAAGAAAGCGAAGGGGAAATAATGCAGAAGAAGCCGGATCTAATATTCCGGCTTTCTCTCATTCATTTACATGCTTCTTTTAAAACTTTCGAAACTAACGAAGACAGAATATACGATAGAGACATGAAAATATTTCCATCCAACCGCTTGTCTCACTCTCTCAACTCGTCAGCACTGATAAGCTCAATTATCATTTCCGAGAAAGACGGTCAGCATCTTAGAAAACTTTACTTATAAGTCCTTTACTTTCATCCAAACTCGCCAGAAAATCCCTCAACGCATTCTTCAGCACATCCTTAGAGACCTCGAGCTGGCTGTCGATGCTCGATCCCTTGATCGCTTGTTCCTCGGTCGATACCTTTTTACATACAAATTTCCATCACCCTGGATCGCATTCCTACAAATTTTAATGATAGCAATCGTTAATGCATTTTGTCAGCTTGCGGTCCCTCGATGATTATTACCTTCATAAATGCATCACCCCTTGGGTAATGCTATGTAATAACTGTTTGTCCTAATGAGGTGATTTTCAATGAGTGTAAAAAAAGGAAAAACTAGTTACTGATCAGTAACTAGTTTTCATCTTAAAGATTTAAATGTTTGGTTTCACCATATCTTCTGGCTTAACCATTTCATCAAATTGCTCTTCCGTTAATAGTTCGAGTTGGACAGCAGCCTCTTTTAACGTTAAGCCTTCTTTATGAGCAAACTTAGCAATTTTCGCAGCTTTTTCATATCCGATATAAGGATTCAATGCTGTGACAAGCATCAAAGATCCGGAAAGATTTTCTTTAATGGTTTTCGTATTAGGTTCAATACCAACCGCACAATGATCATGGAAAGATTTTATTCCATCACTCAGTAACTGCACGGATTGAAGGAAGTTATAGATAATAACCGGTTTAAATACATTTAGTTCAAAGTTGCCCTGACTTGAAGCAAAACCAATAGTTGCATCATTCCCCATAATTTGAGCCGCAATCATGGTTAGGGCTTCACATTGAGTAGGGTTGACTTTACCGGGCATAATGGAGCTGCCAGGTTCATTTTCCGGGATTGAAATTTCCCCGATACCACAGCGAGGACCGCTTGCAAGCCATCTAACATCGTTCGCAATTTTCATTAAGTCAGCAGCTAATGCCTTCATAGCACCATGTACATACGTTATTTCATCATGACTGGTTAAGGCATGGAACTTATTCGGTGAACTTTTAAACTGTTGGCCTGTAAAATTCGAGATTTCCTCTGAGACAACTTCTCCAAACTGTGGATGTGCATTAATGCCTGTCCCTACTGCCGTACCCCCGATAGCAAGTTCACGCATTTTTTCAGTTGCTTCCAATATCATTTCTTTCGAACGATCAACCATATACACCCAACCGCTAATTTCTTGTCCAAGGGTTAAAGGTGTAGCATCTTGAAGATGTGTACGACCTATTTTTACAATGTCATTGAATTTTTTTGCTTTTTCATTTAATGTGTTCCGAAGTTGATCAAGTGCAGGAACTAATTGTTCATAGATAGCTAATACACCTGCAACATGCATCGCTGTTGGGAAAGTGTCATTCGAACTTTGACTGCGATTGACATCATCATTTGGATGTATGGTTTGTATAGAGCCTTTTTCTTTTAATAAAGCTGTTGCAAGGTTCGCTATAACTTCATTAACATTCATATTGCTTTGTGTACCGCTTCCCGTCTGCCAAACAACGAGTGGAAAATTGTCATCATATTTGCCTTCAAGAATTTCATCACAAACTGCTGTAATAACCTCTGTTTTTTCGTTATCCAAATTACCTAGACGATTATTAGCAATAGCTGTACTGCGCTTCAATATAGCAAAAGCTTTAACAATACGGATAGGCATTTTTTCAGAACCTATCTTGAAATTCTCTCTACTCCGTTGTGTTTGCGCTCCCCAAAACTTATCAGCAGGCACCTTTATTTCTCCAAAAGTATCTTTTTCAATTCGATAGTTCATTAAAATAGTCCTCCTTCTGAACACATAATTAGTTTAAAATTCATATAAAAATTCATATATTTTTTCGATAAATTTATCATAACACTAATAAATCATGATGTATAATGCATAATAAATATGATTTTAATTCATTTATGTAATGATTTATAAAAAAGGTGGATTTCTAATGGAATGGGAACAATTAGAATACTTTCAAACACTTGCTCGTATACAGCATGTAACTAAAGCTGCTGAAACATTATCAATAACACAGCCAGCACTTTCTCGGTCTATTGTTAGATTAGAAAATTACTTAGGGGTTCCGCTTTTTGATAGACAAGGCCGGTCCATTACATTAAATAAATATGGGGAAAGATTCCTCAAGAGGGTCGATTCCATCATTAAAGAATTTACTGAAGGAAAGGAAGAAATTCAATCCCTTTTACAACCAGATCAAGGTGAAGTGTCTTTAGGCTTTTTACACACTCTGGGTACAACGATCGTTCCAAATTTAATTGGAGCATTTAAAGATCAATACCCAAATGTTCATTTCCAATTAAACCAGTCTCACTCTAATCAGCTTTTAGATAAACTAAAATCAGGTGAACTAGATCTCTGCCTGCTTGCTTCTTTTCCAGTCGAATCAAATATAATGTGGAAGCCCTTATGGAAGGAGGAGCTCTTTTTATTTTTGCCCAAAAAACATGTGTTAGCTACTCGTAAGGATATTACCTTAAACGAAATTGCTCATGAGCCTTTTGTTTTAATGAAAGAAGGTTTTGCTCTTCGAGTAACAATAGATCATATATTTGAACAGGTTAATATTACCCCAAACATTGTATTTGAAGGCGAAGAAGCTGCTACAATCGCAGGTTTTGTTGCAGCGGGTCTTGGCGTTTCAATTCTTCCTGATTTTAAAGGCTTAGACCAAACAAATATCGCAAAGGTCCGTATTAGTTGGCCAAGGTTTGAGCGTGTAGTCGGTATTTCTTGGATTGAAGGGAAGTATCTATCACCTGTCACTGAAAACTTCAAGCAATATATCATCAATCAGTTTCCTCAAATAGATTCGAGATAGTATTAAGTTACTGTTGTTGAGGCCAAGTCATAGTGCTCCCAGATGGATTTAATAGCTCTAAAGCAAAAACAAAGAAGATACCAATATGGCTTTGGTATCTCTTTATTAGTTCGAGGCCCTCAATAAAGTGGAAGTATATTGTCAGTTACAGAAGCTTTCAAGCATCTGAAGTTATCCAATACACTCATTGCATCATTTTATATCTATTTTGGGCACAAAATGGGCACGGTTTTTTTCCTTCCAAGTAAAAAAGAAAGGTTCTTTCCTTCCTTTAGTCCCTAACTTGATCTCCAACTATTATGAAACCAACATTTGAATCTGTCTGTATCTACAAAGTGAGTAAATATTAAAATGCTTAATACCATTACTGTCAAATGGAATTAGACTAATCATCATCAATGATAGCTGAGTCATTGAGGATAACTTGCTTATGAGTCCTTTACTTGCGTCCTCCCTTAAGCGGTTAAAAGCTGGACGTTCAAACAACTCACCAGAATACCCTTCATCAGCATACTTCAGCACATCTTAGTCCCTGCTTTCTTTATACAGGCCTCGATCTGGCTGCCGATACTCGACCCCTTGATCGCTTGTTCCTCGGTCGATACCCTTACATATATGGCTATCACCCTGGATCTCCTTCCTATAAAGTTTTATTAAATAATGATAGCAATCGTTAATGCATTTGCCAGCTTGCGGTCACTCGATGATTATCACCTTCATAAAATGCATCACCCCTTGGGTAATGCTATGTAATAACTGTTTGTTCTAATAATGAGGTGATTTTCAATGAGTATATAAAAGCAGTAAAAAAAACCGATAGTATTAAACCACCGGTTTTTACTACACTCATTAGGCCTTCAACATTATAAAACCATCTTGCACGTTATGAATGTTTATTTTTATTATACTCTTTACTTTCATTTTCTATAATTTTTAATTTCTTCCTTATGATAGCTTGTTTTTATGAATTGTATATTTCTCTGTTTAGATTCACAACATCCTCGTGTGAAAATTTAACATCCTTTTTCTCTGCAAATATTTCCATCACTTTGTCGCGTAGTAACGGTGCTTTTTCTTTATTCGCCTTTTTCAACGCTTTCGTAAGTTCATCTTTTGTTAGCTCTGTGCAGTAAGCAGGAGTTCCTGGTTGCTGTCTCCAAGAATCACTTAAAGAACCACTGTCTATTGCATCGAAGCCTAACTCGGATACTACGTCTATGACTACTTGTTTTTGTGATGTGTCATCACCAGAAACTGCTATCGCGATTCGTTCACTAGAATCTACGGTTGTTCCTTCATTTTCTAAAGTATAGGCTAATAAATTGTTGAATGCTTTAATGACAGGTTTGCCTAATTGATTTGATACCCAAACACTTTCAACCATCCCGTTCTCGATTTCTTCAATTTTGTCGTCTCTAAAAGGATAATAATTTGAAGTATCTACAATGATTACATCCTCTCCGACTTGATCGATCATATTTCGAATGCTTGACATTGCTTTTGTAGGAAGAGATATGATCAGAACATCAATGTTTTTAATTGCATCCTCTACGCGCACAGGGGTTCCAGCAAGCTTTTTTCCTTCTAAATATTCAATTGCCCTTGCATCTGCAATTTTGACATCATGCCCATTCTTAACTAATTTTTTAGAAATAATTGACCCAATTGTTCCTGCACCTATAATTCCGAATTTCACTATTTTTCCTCCTAAAGAATTTGTATATAAAAGAATATTTCTGCTTAAAGTTACACCATTATATGTTCACCAAATCGTAAACATATATTAAGAAAAGCGTAATGAGTATTGAGTATTTCTTTTACATATACTAGAATAAAACCGTTTCTCATCTATTTAAAGTAGGTAATTTAAATTGCCGTAGTACATTTTTCTGTACTTAACAGCAGAAAGCAGGTGAAAAGGTGTCTAAAATATGTAAGGATGGATTTGACAAAGAGTATATAAAGGAACAGAGAGAAGTATATGGAATTGCATATGCTCAAAATATGCTTTCGGGACGCTGGAAATATATTATTCTCTGGTTTTTAAAAACAAAAAAACGTCGTTATAGCGAAATTAAAGCTTTTTTATGGGACATTTCACAAGGTTCTCTTACAAAGCAGCTGAGAGAATTAGAAACAGATGGATTAATTAAGAGAGAGGTGTTTCCTGAGGTTCCTCCTCGTGTAGAGTATTCACTAACCTCAAAAGGGAAAGAATTCATTCCTATAATTGATTTGATGGAAGAGTTCGGAAAGAAGTTTGGGGAGCAGATAGAGTAATTTTACGATAAGAGTTTATGAAGAAATGTATTAAAGTATCGGGGCAAGAGTTAAAAGATCAGAAGCTGTCGAATGTGACAGCTTTTTTTTACTAACTAAGCAGGTTGACACAAGCTTCCTTTTTCGGGACATTTGCCGGATCTTTTGTTTATTCCATTTAAATTCTTTTTCAAATTCGTTTTAACAAAATCTAGCCACCTTTTTATCTAGTTTTTGGTACTAAGTACAAAAAAATGCACTACGGCAATTTAAATTGCCCTCTTCATAAATTAGAGTGCTGATTTTATCATATTGTATACAAGTTACACTTTTTTCAAAAGTAACTCTAGCCCAACTTAATCAGCTTGAATCTAATATGTAAGAAAGGAAGAGTGTCAATATGAACAATACAATTGAATTACTTTGTAATCATACTTCCATTCGGTCTTTTACAGATCAACCTCTCACAAAGGAGCAACGAGAAGCAATCTTTAAGGCAGCTAATCAGACTTCATCTTTCAGCCTTCTTCAGGCCGTTTCTATCATTAGAATTACAGATCCAGATCTTCGAAAACAAGTAATGGAGCTTTCTGCGAACCAGCCTTATATTGAAGAGGCAGCAGAGTTTTGGATTTTTTGTGCAGATTTTAACCGAAATCATCAAATCGCTCCCGATGTAGATCTTGAGTATATTGAATACCTTTTAATAGGTACATTTGATGCTGGGCTAATGGCTCAAAATGCTTTGACTGCAGCCGAATCAATGGGACTCGGTGGCGTATATATCGGTGGAATTAGACTACATATTACAGAATTAACTGAGATATTACATTTACCAAAACATGTGGTTCCTTTAGTAGGGCTATGCATAGGCAACCCTGCTGAAGAGAAACCTGGATTAAAACCACGTTTGCCTCAATCGATGGTCATGTTTGATAATCAGTATCAATCGCTAGATGATGAAAAATTAGCAACCTATGATCAAC
Organism: Bacillus sp. 7705b; assembly: GCF_002289525.1. Taxonomy (NCBI): domain Bacteria; kingdom Bacillati; phylum Bacillota; class Bacilli; order Caryophanales; family Bacillaceae; genus Bacillus; species Bacillus sp. 7705b. Next base: position 96,186 of record NZ_NSDH01000016.1, read on the forward strand.
AGATGCGTGAGTATTACCAGAATCGTCCTGTTAAAGCGCCTTTCACAGTGAAAAAAGTAAAGGGGTGGAAAGATCATATTGAGGATCATCTTGAAAGAAGCAAACTCCCCTTCATGCTTGAGTATTTAAATAAACAGGGATTTGCTAAAAAATAAATTTTCCAAGAGAAATTTTCGGTATTCTATCCAAATAAAAGAGGAAGAGTTTTGACGCTCTTCCTCTTTATGCTTAAAAATTTTTATTGATATTTACCCCCTTCAACATAGCACTCCCTTTTTAACAATCCATTTCATTTGGGATACATCCCCATCATTAAACGTATTTCCTATGAAAAATGATTTTGAACCTCATAGGAACCCTTACATGACAGGATTTTTGTTGTTTTTTCATTGTTTATCAAGACCTAAATCAAAAAAAGCCGTAAAAAATAAGGAGTAATACATATTATACATCAATATGTATCACTCCTTTAGTTCTTGTTCAATAATCGCGCCCGATTGTGGAAGATCGTTATTGAAACTAAAACCCCCGATAGTTGGATAAGAAAAAGCAAAAGAACTGGCTATTTCTCAATACATCCACCAAATTTTCAATGTTAGTTTGTTATTCATACATACTAATAAAAAAATAAAACCTTGTTATAACTTTACAAGACAAACTGAATTGACTATAGTCTAATTAGACTAAAATATTGATGTAAAGAAGTGAAAAATGAGATGATAAAGTCTTTTTTAATGTTGGGGCAGTCGAATATGGCGGGCCGTGGATTTTTGAATGAAGTAGACCCTATCTATAATGAAAAAATAAAAATGCTGCGCAATGGACAGTGGCAGATGATGACAGAGCCGATTAATTATGACCGTCCGGTTTCTGGCGTTGGCCTAGCGGCATCTTTTGCAGATGCATGGTCGAAAGCTCATCCCGATGAAGAAATTGGCTTGATCCCTTGTGCGGAAGGTGGCAGTTCATTGAATGACTGGCATCCGGAAGGCATCCTTTTTCAGCATGCTTTGTCCGAAGCCCGCTTCGCCCTCCGGTCCAGTCAAATTTGTGGAATCCTTTGGCACCAGGGTGAGAGTGACAGTTATCAGTCGCTACATGAAACTTATTACGAGAAATTAACTCTTATCATCGAGACGCTAAGAAACGAGTTGAAACTTGATGAGATACCGTTAATTATTGGAGGGCTTGGTGACTTTCTTGGGAAGACCGGTTTTGGACAGCACGCGACCGAATTTCGACAGGTTAATGAACAATTGCTGCGTTTTGCTAATGAACAACAGAATTGTTATTTTGTTACTGCATCAGGTTTGACTGCGAATCCTGATGGCATTCATTTAGACGCAGCTTCACAACGCAAATTCGGTTACCGCTATTTCGAGGCTTTTTCGAAAAAGTACCATATCCTGAAACCCATTTCGGGAGAGGAGCAATCACTGAAAGTGAATGGTGACTATTCTAAAACAGAACAGATTTACCTTCA
>NZ_NSDH01000017.1:0-53642 GCF_002289525.1 Bacillus sp. 7705b
TAGTATGGATTTGGCTTCGGGTAAAATCACGTACGCGGAATTTGAAGCGCGGATGGCGAAGGTGATGAAACCATAATTCCCTTACTTATCCTTGGCTTGCTTATCCAAAATCCCGGAGCTCACGGCTATGAACTTCTGGCCTTAATGGAAAAACGCCATTACAAATACATTGTTAACTTCACGAAAGGTTCATTTTATTACAATCTGCAGCAACTTGAAGAAAAGTGTTTTATTGAACAGATTCAGCAGAAACCCTCAACCAGCGGGCGTGAAATCCGTAACTTTAAAGTCACAGAATCAGGAAGGGCAGAATTCGAGAAATTAATGATCAAACACGGCACCAAATCGGAATATGTGAACCTGCAATTTTATGGGGTGTTACTCTTTGCCGATGAATTTGACAAAAATAAATTACTGGATCTGATCCAATCACAAATCGACCAGACTAAAACTCGAATCGAGCTCCTTGATGAATACCTGTCCATCACTCAAGAAATTCCCGGCACAATCAATTACTTTCGCCGTATGAACGAAAATTCCCGTTCACATCACTTGGTTAATTTAGAGTGGTTCGAAAAATTGAAAGCAGAAATAGAGTGAACGATTGCATAATAAAAAATGCATTGTTAAATATATAAGAATATTAGTTACCTAAATATAAAACCTGTGTCGTAGATATCTAGTAACATCATTGATACAGGTTTTATACTCCTTCTTCAATTAAGCCAGCTAATAGAGTTGTCAACACTTGCCCCCCAACAAGAGCAAGTGAATCTGCTGCGTGTTCTTCTTTTTCAATCCTTCGTATTAATAACCACTTTTTACACTTATTTAGTATTCAAGTAAGTCAACTGATTTTTCTCCTTCTTCCGCTAAACTGCTGCTTTAGTCGAATAAGTAAAAGTGATCTCCCTTAAGGAAGAATCACTTCCTCTAATTGAACAAGCAGTGAAGGTGAACATCGTTCTCGACATAAACTAAAATTTTTTATATACCTCTGCGTAAGCAACTTTCAATTGATCCCTAAGTTGCTTATTATTATCTTCTAATTTCTTAATCTTACGTTTCAGTGGTCCATCATCAGTATTTGTATCCCAACCAAGTAACATCTATATCTCTACCCACATTCTCAAAAATGAGAAATGCCTGAAAATTACATATCCCCAAAAAATTAATAACTGAGCGGCAGTTCTTCAAGTGTTCTCATCAGAAAATTCCCTTTCCATTTAATTTGTTCCTTTTCGCCTTTTATCTGTATATTTGGACAGCGGCGTAATAAAGTGGAAATAGCAATCTTTGATTCTAAGCGGGCAAGCTGTGCACCAAGACAAAAGTGGCTACCATGGCCAAAAGCAATATGGCGGTTGTTCTTTCTTTCTATATCAAATATGTCGGCATTTGGAAATATCTTTTCATCACGGTTTGCTGATGCTAAGGAAATGATGATCATATCTTTCCGTTTAATCTCCTGCCCATGCAGTATAAACGGTTCAGCTGTCCAGCGAATAGTCGTTAACTCAACAGGGCTGTGGAACCGCAATGCTTCTTCTATCGCTGAATTCATCAAGTCCCGCTGCTGCCGAAGCTTTTCTAGTTGATCAACGTGACACATCAGAGCATATGTCATATTGGTGATTAAGTTTACGGTTGTTTCATGACCTGCAACGATAAGCAGCATAATCATCGAGTACAGTTCTTCTGTACTTAATTGTGTGCCTTCACTTTCCACTTGAATTAAGGCACTGATTAAATCTCCTGCCGGTTCGTTCCTTTTTTTACGAACTAAATATTCCAGATATTCAACAAATTCCCCTACCCTTTGGTCATTCTCCTGAAGTTTTTTAGGGGCATCTGAAAAATCAATAATTGCTTGCGACCAAACTCTGAATTTTTGACGATCTTCTAGGGGAATGCCCAACATTTCACTTATCACGATAATCGGCAAAGGAAACGCATAATCATCTACTAGATTCATGAATTTGTTGGGCTGTACTTTATCTAATAAAGAGTCTGCTATATGTTGGATTTTGTCTTCCAACTGCAAAATCATCCGATGAGTAAATGCCTTCTGAACAAGAGTTCGCAAGCGATTGTGATCGGGGGGATCTGAATTAAGCATATGCTTTGTTAAAGGTTCTTCATTCTTCAATAGAACAGGACGTGTTTCTTCTTTTGCAGTAATTACATTCTCATAGTTTTTCTTTAATTTTTCATTCTTTAATAAATGCACTGCATCATCATATCTTGTTATGAGCCAGCCATCCCCCAGAGTTCCTAAAGCTAATGGGTAGAGAGGGTGTGATTCTCGCAATTCTTTGTAAAAATCATACGCTTCATCTTTAAATGCCCTGGAAGACAATTGACTTTCCGTCAAAATAGCTACATTCTTTTTTTGTTTTGAAGACATTCATTCAACCTCCATCTTCATTAAAGGTTATGATATCTCTAAATATAAAATCAGTACGATTCGTAAAGCTTTCTATTGATCTGAATGCCTTCATTTCATGAAGGCTTCGATCAATCAATCTTATCCATAATTAAAAAAATAGAAATACTTAAAACATTATCTACCACAAAAAAGATTCCTAATTATATGTTTTAAAAAGGTTTTCTTTTAAATCCCCAATTACAAATTTCATAATCAAATCGCCTGATACGGGATTCACTAAATTCTTCAAAGCCGTTCTCTTTGTAAAATGATCTGTTTAGATCAGTATTGGTGAATTCTGTTTGCTAAAAAACAGAAATGCTTATTAAAATATGCTTTTGTTAGTACTTTATGCATTTCAAAAATAAATGAACGACCTTTTTTCTCCGCGTTTTATAGCTTTGCCACTTTGCTTCATTCATCAGCTCTTGCTTGCCGATAAAGAAACATTGATACACCTCCTTTCCCAATAAACATGTTTTGACTCATGAACACATGTTCATTATAATGGGAAGAAAATTTGAGTATCAATCTGCAATTTAGCTGTATATGTTCATTAATGAACACTACATGATGAATTGTATATTAACGGAGGACGCTATGGGGGACAGACGATCAATCAAGACAAAAAGTGCTATAAAACATGCCTTTTTAAAATTGCTTCAGGAAAAAGAAATCAACAAAATAACTGTTTCCGATTTATCTAAAAAAGCCGATATAGGCCGAGGCACCTTTTATCTTCACTACAAAGATGTGTTTGACTTGTATGAGCAGATCGAAGACGAGATATTTGAACAGCTAGGAAGCTTTTATGATTCATCATTTCCAAGTGAGGATCCACTAAGCATGCTGACCTTTATAGAAAAAACTACAGAATACATATATCAAAACGTCGAAATTTTTACATTGTTAACAAAACCAAAAATGAATGTCCTTTCAACCAACAAACTGAAAGAGTTTTTTAAAAGGAAAGTAATTGAGGAATTGAGCATGATACGACAATCAGCAAATTCAATTACGGAAACTGAGAAATTCGAAACAACATTTATCGTTTCAGGTGTAGTAGGAATTATAGAGGAATGGATTAACAATGGGATGATAAAAACACCTACTTGTATCTCTAATATCATTCATCAATTGTTATTAAAATTTGAAGATTAATATGAAAAGAAGGAGACTTCTTGTAAATCCAATAGATTTTTCACGGAGAAGCCTGTTTTATTCCACATGCATATAACCTTATGAATTTGGTCTCCTGGGTGAAGAAGAATTGTTTGCTAATGCTCGAGTACCTGCGGATATGCTGGTGTACCGAATGTGCATGACCTGGTTTCTTTCAACTGCTGTATAACATAAAACGTCCTCCTTTTTAAACACATAAAAAACGGACACCAAACAACGTATTCTGTAAGTTAAGTATCCGCAGGCTTTCCGTCTTTGACTCTGATTAGATATAAAATAACCTCAATGTAATATGGTTCGCAAAACTATGAATATTATACAATTCAATTAATCTTTTTTTATATAAAAGCATATCTCTCCCAAATTCCTTTATCATTTTTTTCAATTAATAGAAAATTTATGATAAAAATACTTTTTTTTCTTGTCGGTTACGTTATAATACTTGAGTAACAGATAAAAGGGAGGAAAAAACATGAAGAAAGTTTTATTGACAATACTTACTTTCAGTCTACTTATTTCTTTATTTGCTATTGATGGGGGTAATGAAGTCAAAGCAAAAGGAGTAGAAAGTGCGCATCTCCAAAAATCATCAATTAACGGCTTAAATAAAATTGTTGATAAAAATGGCAAAAAGCTTATAACTGAGGAAGAGTTATTAGAATTATTCAGTTCAAGCGATTTTAGTCCAAATTCCACGAACCAAGTAAGTTATTTCTATACTAATATTGATAACAAAACCACTATTCTAAAGTTAAATTTAGTTGTACATAACAACAAATTAACCTCAGTTTCTTTAACAGATACAGAAGAAAAATCATCATCAATTACAACAGCAGTAACCAATCAAGAAAAGGCCTCACCTCAGTTTCAAATCCTTAAAAAGCTGCCAAAACCTAAACCGAAGCCTAAACCGAAAAAACCTAAAATCACTAAAGATGTGCCTTATAAAAAGAATGGTGGCACGATTAAAAAAGATTTTATAAGTGAACATGCGTATAAAAGACACAAGTATGACGCAAGTCGAAAATCTACAAGTAATAGAACTCAATATGGAAAAGATGTAGATGTTGCTGAACTGAGAAGATTAACAATGACACAGCCTGATCAAGCTTGATCCTCTCGTGATAAAGGCGGTCCATGGCGGACTTTCTATAAAAAGCAATTTAATAAAAATATCAGCACAAAAGATACCTCTACGACTCATCATCGTGTCATTATCAATACAGCTGACAGTAGTAAAAATACACAATTTCCGTTATCCTTTAAGAACTAATACATTTTTTGCAGGGAGCTAGCCATGATTGAAAAATACACAACTGAAGTTTCTTTAGACTTTTTTAATGGTGATGAAACAGATTTAAAGGATACAATTGAGGAGATTAGACTTTTTGCAAAGACATATGAGAACGATAAAGTAACCGTGCTAAGTGTTACTGAAAACGAATCTTCAAAGGGAAAAAACTATAAAGTTCTTTTACAGCACGAAAGAGATACAGATAATCTAGGACGTAAATATGAATATGATGAAGAAAAACTATTCGGTTTTTTTGAAGATGAAGAATAGTTATTCCCCCGTTAGCGCATACAAAGAACCCACATTTTAGTGGGTTTTTTCAAATCTATCTGATGATTAATCCGCGCAAAGCTGCCCTTTACAGTTTGGTTCACTGTTCTGCCATGCTCAGGAGCTTCTAAGACATGCGCAGTACCCCGTTTGAACATATATTACAGGAAGCTGACCCAGCATTTATTTAATCAATCAGTGAGAGAAAATCTATGCTCCCCCCTTTTGTAATTAATAATGAAATCCTCATCATGCATTTACGCGAAATGAAAAAACATTGATTTAAGATACCGTTCCTTTTGCAACATATGAGAATAGGGATGGTTAAACCAATCAGTAAAAAACTCTTTCTGTAGAATTCTACACCCTTCCTTTAAAATACTTTATTTTTATAAATACGTATCGATAGAAGCCAAGAACAAACATATAAAATCATAACCGAAAACAGAATTAAGAAATAAATATTAAGATTTTGTAATGATAATAATATTCGAACACATTCTCTGATTATATCATTCAAATTTCGGAACAAGGTATTAACTAATACCATATAAATACCAAGTAAGATAAGTGAGCCTTTGAACAAATATTGGCTGTTAAACTGATAACTAAATGGAAAGATAAATGAAGCAGATACCATCACAAGGCATACGATAAACATTAGATCTATCCATGTTGTTAGTTCTCTATGAATGATCAAGTTCCCTATGAAAATTGTAAAAACTATAATCAAAGTAAAAATAAGTACCCCAATGTACTTTGAACTAACAATTTCCCTTCGTGTATAAGGCAATGAATTCAGCAGAGTATTTATTCGGGCTTTTTCATCCATTGAAAAAGCGTTCATTATTATGACAATACTAAATAAAAAACCTGACCAGATATATGATATATTTAACGTTAAATAAACAAATAAAGCAGGCAGTAATATCATAAAGAGATTTCTTTTGTAAAATGATATCTTTTCTTATTAAGTGAAACACCTTACTTAGCCCCTTTCTTTGTATAGAACATCAGCTCTTCAATCGTTGGTTTTTCGATCAATACTAAATCACCAAACACATCTTCTACCCGTGCTTTATTGGCTGCTAATGCCTCAAAACCAGCATTAGATTTCCGAATGGAGATGAACTCCTGTTCTGTATCTCGATCTAATAGCTCCATGCCTCCTTTTACAATGGCGTACTCTTCTTGAATTTGATACGATTTCTTTGTGAAAATATGCTCGCCATTATGAATAAAAGTAATATAATCTGCAATACGGTCTAAATCTGTTGTTATATGAATAGAAAAGAAGATCGTTTTCTTTCCATCTTGCATTATATTATGTAGTATATCTAGAAACTCCCTGCGAAATATTGGGTCTAACCCCGATGTAGGTTCATCCATAATAATTAACTCTGCATGATGTGATAAGGCTATTGATAAAGAAGCTTTCATCATCATTCCTTTAGAAAATGATTTAATCTTTTTATTTAACGGCAGTTCAAATTTTTCAACATAGTAATTAAATAGGCTATCATCCCAATTCATATAGCAGGGCCTTATCATCTTCTTCATTTCTGCAAATGTTAAGTGTGAGTAGAACATATTTTCATCAAAGACAAAGCCAATCCGTCGCTTAATCTCTTTTTCATGTTTTTTATGATCTAGCCCAAATATTGATATTGACCCGCTATCTGGTTGCAATAAGTTCATCATAAGTTTAATCATTGTAGATTTTCCAACACCATTACCACCAATAAACCCAGTTATAAATCCTTTTTTAACTGTCATTGAAATATCTTTTAGTTGAAAATCACCAAATGATTTATACACATGTTTTAATTCAATAACATTTTCACTATTCTTCCTCCCTATATAATAGTGTAAGTATATCCTTTAATTCTGTAAGTGAGATGCCAATTTCTTTACTGTTTTGAATTGCCGTCAACAATTGCTCTTCAATTACCTTCATTTTTCTTTCTTTCATCATCTCACTATCCTGCTCCGATACAAAAGAACCTTTCCCAACAACCGAATATATGAATCCGTTCTTCTCAAGTTCCTCATAGGCACGTTTCGTTGTAATAACACTTATATCCAAATCCTTCGCTAACTGCCGCATTGAAGGTAAGGATTGCCCTGCATGTAATTCATTGGTCAAAATATGTTTTTTAATTTGAGCATAAATTTGCTCATAAATAGGTTCTTTTGAATAATTTGAAATGATAATTTGCATATAAAACCCCACTATCATATTGTATATATACTTTATATACAATATATCCAAATTAATATCAGAATACAACTCTTTTTTAATCCAATCCTTCGAGTTTATCGTTTGGTTAAGTGTAGGGCTATAGCATTACTCCTCTCACTTGTATAGGCTGTATAATAGCTGCCAAGATTACAAAGGCTAATGGAGAATGAAAAAAACCTTCAAAGCTAAGGTTTTTTTGTTCATCAATTTTACTGCCGCGATAGTGAAAATGTATTTCTTTAAAATATCCATTTAATTTATCAGGCATTTTCTATCTTTAAGCAATATGTGAACAAAATCTGAAGCTCCGGTACCACCAATTAGCGCCATCTCGTTTAAACCCAGAATAATATCTTCAATTTACATAACCTTGAAAGTGATAAGGCCATACTGTATTTAGTCTACAGTCCAATTTAAATGATTCTTCCCCTTTACCTGGCAATAATAACTGCTCTTCCTTCATGACTTACAACAAGTAATTTAGGTACACAGTCTTTATCCCCGCTCTTTATTCGTTTTTTGATTCTTTTTCGAGGTCTTCTAGAACATGTTCCGTCACTTTATTCATCAATTATCATACCCCCCGCCCAAAGAAAGGACACGCTTTGCAACCCCTATTGGATCCTCTGTTTTGTAGGCCTCACGCAGATCTTGAGATTTAAAGTTAGGGCAAACAGTCGTTTTAACGATAATGTGAGCATAAAAGCATTGACTGTCCAACTCCTTTACGTGACAGCGGCCTTTTACATTTTTGTAAATTGCGTTTATTTTTTCTATACCGTCAATTCGTTCATTCATAATGGCCTTGATAATGAATGGAATAACTTTGCCCTTTTTGTTTACAAATTAGTTAGAAATCAGTCTTTTACTTCTTCCGCCTTAATTGTTTGTTCTGGCATAACGAATGTTAGATCGTATACTTTTTCGTTTGGTTTTTGCCATGTTCATTAGCTTCTTTGTGTTTAGAATCTTTGTTTTAAGCGAACAAAAAAGACAACCACAAAATGGTTGTCTAGTGTATAATTATCCCTGTACATTTGCACGGCTAACTCAAAGGTGGTCTGCTGGCTAAATCCCCTGAAAGGGGGTGACGCCTATGTCAACATTTCAAGCTCTTAGTTTAATGCTTGGAATGGGAATGTTTATTCTCGCTTTGTTGACGTATATAGACAAAAAGAAATAGACCACCCTTTTGAGGCCTGAGAAACTTCTAGGGTAGGTCCATATCTAAATACACCTATAACCAGCGCTCCAATGAGGAGCTAGCATTTGTACAGGCCGGAGTGTTACAGCTCCGGTATTTTTTATTTTATGCATTTCTTTTGAAGGAAATACATGTTTCTACTATTTAAAACTTGTTCTATGGATTACTGCTAACGTAATCTTACCACATTTTTTCAAGAATATCTCGCGAGAGTTTCGCGATTTTTCATGAGTTTGCTTAGAATGTGGATTTTAATTGTTCAGGAACATCGAATTCTTCGAAAGTAAACGGTACTTCTTCCTCTAATACTTCTGAATCAACATCGCAGAGTCGCAGTTCACATCATACAAAGTGTCACGCTCAGTGCCACGTCCTGAAGAGGCGTCATCCAATATATTTTGTAGAGTGAAATACAGGATCACTTCCCTTTTTCACATGGTCATCATAATAAGAACTAAGAACAAATTGAGAAGTCACTTTATAAAAAGTGGCTGTTCCTATTCCGTTGGCTCCGGTCATATTGTCCCTGTCATTCGGCGGCCTATGTAAAATTAGCGTTTTTACAAACTGGCTCAGTCCGTCATTTGTAGTGGGAACAACACCGCCCCTCGTTTTGTAAGACTTGATCAATGCTTTCCATTGAGATATCAGGTCATTATTGATAGTATCCAACACACGGACAATTTGTTCTTCTGGAATATCTCACTATTCTCAGCAGTTTGGCTCGTGAGAAAATTAATACCCTTTTCAACCGAAGCTGATTTATCACTAGAATCATAAGTGAAAAGAAATACCCGTTTGCTAATTCAATGATTACATTGTTATCAAGTGTTAAGGACTCCTACAGCTCTCTCGTATTCCACAAAGTAATGATTGTTAAATGTAGTTCCTGCGCCGGCAACCCAAGCCGTAGCTGTTTCAGGGTGATCTCCGTTCCATCTTCAAGTAGGACATCGCTTGTCCCGTTGATAATACCTTCGTGATCTTCCTTGTAGGAAGGCTGTATAATCAGCATTTGACTGTTTAAGTATCTTTCCATTCGCCGGCTTTGTCCGGCTTGCAAACCTCAAATATACTTGATGTTCTTTGGATCTTAAAGGAGAAAGCAGTGAAAAAGTGTTCAAGTATGAAGTAAAAAAAGTCTTAAATCATCTTGGAAAGTTGCAGCAAAAGACGGTAAAGTAACTGATGAGATCTTACGAGCTGCTTTGGATATTATAACGAAGAATTGTTTTTTTAATTCTATATATAAAATGATTACATAAGGAGCGTCTTTCGTGAAGAGAATTGTTGAGTTTGTTTTAAGTTTAATCGGAAGCATTTTAGGTATAGTTGCTGCTATTATAGCCTTAATAATCGCCTATTCAGATGCACTTTTAAATGCATTTATTCACTTAGATTTACAAAGCGAACTTATAGGTGTTTCATGGGGATCTGTTTTCTTTTCAAGTGTTGGTTTTCTTGCTTCATTTGCTATCGGAGTAAAGCCTAAGTTAAGTGAAATATTGCTCATTATTTCTGATATCGGTGAATTATTTTGTATTTCGTTACTCTACTTAATACCAGCTATACTAATGATCATCCCTGGAATCATGGTGTTTGTAAGGAAAGAAAAATCTACTTCTAAAGCAATTTAGAGCAGAGTATAACACAAAAGAAACCGCAACTGGCGTTTTTTTGTCTATATTTATATTTTAAATCAACTAATTCATTTTATTGGACAGTGCTATAATCAAAATCAATATCTTTCTTATCTAAATCTCCCTTGAAATTTTCAGCATAAGTCATGGTTAAATGTACACTTTTATCTATCCACCAAGTTCCATCATCAGTATTCGTATCCCAAGTAACATCTATATATCTGCAAAAGTTCTCAAGAAACACCAAATCCCCAACAGCTACTGTTTTTCCGTTGACCTTGTAATATATTAGAACAATTTTATTATCAAATATACCTGTCCCGTGCTTTACGATTGTTAAACTATAAGGCTTATTAGGACATTGCTCATCAAGTATAACTTCAGGATTTAGAAATAAAACATAACAAATGAATAAAATTGGTACTATCATTAACCTTTTTAAAAGTTTTTTATTGATATTTAACCCCTTCAAAATAGCCCTCCTTTTTAACAATCCATCTCATTTGGGATACACCCCCACATTTGAACGCACTTCTATGAAAAATGATTTTTGAACCTCATAGAAACCTACATGAAAAAGGGTTTTTGTTATTTTTCTCATTTATATTTACATTTACGTTTCTTTTATATTCTCCCATATGTATCGAAATCGGAAACAGAGATCTTCTTGTTAAAAACCTTGTCAGGTGTAAGTGAAAAAAATAAACAATACAATTATCGTTACGACAATAATTGTTTCTATATATAATTTTTATCATCTTCATGCTCTTGTTTCTTTTTTTAATCTCTTTTCTATATTTTCTTTGAACCTCTTTCATCTTATCATTCATTTTCAAGATTACTCCTTTGAAGTCCATCTAATTTTCATTGCCCCTTTTACTTGTAATTTTAATACTTTTACAAATAATTACACAAGTATAAAAGAATTGACAATGGTTTTCGCTCAATGGTGTAATTCTTTAAGCATGGCATTGGGCTCGTAATTATTAAACAGATTCATATTCCATCGCCTTAGACGCAATTTCCTTTGAAGATAATCTTGGTTTTCCAATATTGTTCGCTCCTTTATCTTGGTTGCCGCCAGTACTTTTTGAATTTGTGTTACCTTCCCCTCTCTCGTTGGACCCTTCACTTTGAAAATGCCAGACGGCAGCGTATAAGACGTTTTTTTGCTGCTTGGGCTTAATGGTCTTTTTTCTTGGCCGCACTGGTTTGGCTTGAGCCTGATTTCCCGTCCGGCGCCTTCCATTCTGCTTCTATGGCAGCCTTAACTCTGGCAAGATCCGATGTGGACAATACTTGCCTAATAATGATCTCTATTTCAATTTAGACTAAAGTATCATTTTAAAATTCATTTCAACTAGCATCCCTTTCAAAGGAACTCGACCCGCATATCATGTACTATCCTTTTTTACTGGAGGTGGACATATGGGATACTCAAATGGTTGTGGTAGCTCCTTCCCATTAATCGTGGTGCTATTCATCTTACTAATCATTGTTGGAGCAGCTTTCTTCGGAGGCTATCCAGAAGGCGTTCCTATTTAACCCGATATGCAGGAGTGCCACCTGTTCTGTTTGACGCCATAAGAAACTTTTATGGCGTTTTAATTTGTTTTTCAGACAAAAAATTCATTTTTTCTTATTTAGACGTAAAGCTATGTCGAAAACGATCGTTTGGCATATCTTATACTATCCTCACTAAAGGAGGTGGCAATATGTCTAATGGTTACGGTAGTTCCTTCGCGTTAATCGTGGTGTTATTCATCTTGTTAATCATTGTCGGAGCAGCTTTCTTTAGATATTAAGTTAAATCTAGACTAACTCCTCCGTAGCAGCACCTCCCTGTTCGGCTAAACGCCATAAGAAATTTTTATGGCGTTTTGTAATGTGATTAAACTCCTTATCCTGATGTTTCTGTACCAGGGAAATATAAATTACAAATCTTCATCTTTCTGAAACTCTACGAGCTTTTTTAAAACGCCTTACATCATTCATATTGATCCAAAGCCCTTTTATACGCTCAGCTGAAGTTATATAGTGCAGCAATATAAAACAAGAACATCGGGTTCCAAAACAATACCTATATTCTTACATTGACAAGGGTATGCTGCCTCCTTAAAATGAAAATGATTATCAACATCAATTAGGGGGAAATACAGATGCTTAGTGGGAAGATTCGTTTGAAAATTAAATTTACTTTCGTATCGATACTCATCTTTTCTATTTTATTAGCAGGATGTACAAATGCAGGACAAACAGAGAAGAAAGATCCTCACAGTATGGTCACAATTGCTTGGCCTAGAGATATAGGAGAAATAAACCCACATGTCTATAATCCTTCCCAATTGTTTACGCAGTCAATGGTGTACGAGCCTTTGGTCTCTTATGAAGCGGGCGGAAAGCTTAAACCGCATTTGGCTGAGGCTTGGGATATATCTCATGACGGCAAAGTGTATACGTTTCATTTGCGTAAGAATGTAACATTTTCTGATGGGACAACATTTAATGCAAAAATCGTGAAAAAGAATTTTGACTCCATTTTAAAACATCCTGAGTTACATAGCTGGTTAGGATTTATTACAAAAATAGCTCAAACAAAAGTGATCGATAATCATACATTTCAATTGACACTGACTGAATCATATTATCCAACCATTCAGGAGCTTGCAGTTGTACGGCCTGTTCGGTTTTTAGGTGAGGCTGGGTTCCCCAAGGATGGCGATACATCAAAAGGTGTAGCAAAACCGGTCGGGACGGGCCCATGGGTATTGGAAGAGCATAAAACCGATGAATATGCGATTTTTAAACGCAATGAAAATTATTGGGGTGAAAAGCCTAAAGTCGAGAAAATCAAGGTGAAAGTCATCCCAGATGCAGAAACAAGAGTACTTGCATTTGAAAAAGGTGAACTGGACTTAATTTACGGTGAAGGCGTCATCAGTTTGGATGCATATAAGCAGCTGCAATCGACAGGTCAATATGAAACAAGCCTTTCCGAACCGGTGGCGACGAGACAGCTTGTCATGAATACAAAAAAAGAACAGCTTTCTGATGAACGTGTTCGCCAAGCCCTGCACTATGGTTTTAATAAAGACGCCATGGTGGAAGGCATTACCTCCGGATTAGAAGAAAAAGCAGATCATATTTTGCCGACAACCTTACCATACACGTCTGATATTGATGTAAAGCCAGTGAAATATGATGCGGAAAAAGCGGGAGCGTTATTAGATGCAGCAGGTTGGAAGCTTCCGAATGGCAAGACGGTGCGAGAGAAAGACGGAAAGCCTCTTGAATTTAGTTTAATGTATGATTCAGCGGAATCCATTCAAAAAGCAATGGCAGAAACGCTGCAAGCAGAGTGGGCAGCGATCGGGGTGAAGTTGAATCTTGAAGGAGTAGAATTGGCGACTCAGGTTAAACGGTTCAAAGCGAATGAATTTGATATGAACTTCTTTAGCAACTATGGCGCACCTTATGACCCGCATACATTTGTAAACATTGTCGCGTCAAAAGGATTTGGATTTAATGAAGCGATTTCGGCATATCCAAACAAGGATGAGCTATTGAAGCAGATGGCAAAAGTTCCTGAAACAACTGATAAAAAAGAGCGTCAACATCTTTACTCATCTATTTTAACATCCCTTCAAGATCAGGGAGCCATCGTTCCTATCTCTTATATAAAAAAGACAGCGATCTACCAAAAGAATATTACAGACTTTACTTTCCCTGCCAACCGTGATGAACATCCATTTACAGGTATTCGCATTAAGCAGTAGGAGGCTTTTATGGGCATCTATATATTGAAACGAATCATGTCCATCATACCAGTGTTTCTTTTAGCTACACTTCTGACAACTGGAATGATTCAACTCTCACCGGTTGACCCGGCTGAAGCGTATGTAGCCGCAGCGCATATCCAGCCAACCGATGACATCCTAGAGCAAAAAAGACATGAGTTTGGCTTAGATCAACCATTCTTTATTCAATATGTAAACTCTATTTTGAAGAAATGCCAATTCGATTTCGGCATTTCTTATGTTTCGAATAAGCCGGTTTGGGACGAGGTTACACTCCGAATGCCAGCAACGATCGAACTTGCGCTTGGTAGTTTATTGATCGCGGTGGTTGTCAGTGTGCCTCTCGGCTTCTTTGCGGGAATGAAAAGAAATCGCGCAATTGATCATATCAGTCGCTTCATTTCCTTTTTCGGGGCATCCATTCCGACTTTTTGGTTAGGATATATGTTGGTTTTTTTCTTTTCAGTTCAATTAGATCTTTTTCCAGTAGAAGGATTTGGGACATGGCAGCACCTCGTACTGCCGTCATTGACGCTGGCGCTTCCTTTAATTGCAATGTATACGAGGCTTTTGCGCGCCAGTGTTATAGAAAACCTGCAAGAACCATATGTACAATACGCAAAAATCAGAGGCTTGAAGAATAAAAGCATTATGGCTAAGCATGTATTGAAAATGGCCATTTCTCCGATGATTACAGGCCTAGGAATGAATCTTGGCAAACTTCTCACCGGAACCATTATTGTTGAAGTGGTTTTTTCTTGGCCTGGCTTTGGCCGTTATTTTATTGAGGCCATTTTCAATCGTGACATCCCTGTCATTCAATGCTATGTGTTCATAGCCGCCACATTTTTTATATTGAGTAGCTTAATCGTTGATCTCATTCAAATGTTTATTGATCCGCGCATTTCCAGGAAAGAAGGGCAGTATCGATGATCACAAGCATACGCATGATATGTAAAAGTCAAAAAGTGATAACAGCATGTATCATCATATTATCAATTCTATTTCTCATTGCTGTATTTGCCCCTTGGATTGCGCCGAATAACCCTGTTGCTGTTCATTTGGCATATAAGCTGCACCCTCCATCCTTGGAGTTCCCTTTAGGAACTGATCATTTAGGAAGATGCAACTTATCCCGCCTTTTGTACGGAACACGAATTTCTTTGGGATTTGCAGTGCTCATTTTTATTTCCTCACTTGTGATCGGTCTCATCGTCGGTACGATTTCGGGATATAAAGGCGGATGGATTGATCATCTGTTAATGAGATGTTGTGATGGTGTGATGGCCTTTCCGAACTTAATTTTAGTTCTTGGTCTAGTGGGCATATTCGGACCTGGACTTCCTCAAGTCATTCTTGCCCTCATGCTTGTGCAATGGGTCTATTATGCGAGAATCTTTAGAGGAATGGTGCTTAGTCTGAAAGAGGAGAACTTTATTAAAGCCGCACAAATCAATGGATCATCACAATGGAAGATTCTGAAAAAACATATCATACCTAATGTGCTCCCTCCCCTCGTTGTCATGGGTACATTGGAAATGGGCTGGGCCATTATGGACATATCCGCTATGTCGTTTCTTGGATTAGGCGTCCAGCCACCGGCTGCGGAATGGGGAGCGATGATTCATGAAGGTAAATCGTATATCCGGACGAACCCTGAGTTGATGATTTATCCAGGGATGATGATCATGATTGTGGTTGTAACGTTCAATTTATTAGGCGAGAGCTTATCAGAAAAATACGGAGTCAAACGTCGATGATAAAAAGGAATGAGGAAGTTGGGAACAGAACAATCACCGGTGCTGCAAGTTAGAGATTTGCATGTACAGGTCAAAACGCACAAAGGAGTTTCTACTCTAGTGCAAGACGTCAATTTCGAACTGAAGCGCGGTCAAGTCCTTGGCCTGATTGGTGAGAGCGGATGTGGAAAAACAGTAACAGGCATGTCCATTCTTCAGATGCTTGATCAGAAAACAACCAAGGTGAAAGGAAGCATTTCACTACTAGGCCGAGAATTAAACGGATTGGCAGATAAAGAAATGCGCAAAATACGCGGCAAAGAAATTTCCTATATTATGCAAAATCCGATGAACGCTTTTACCCCCGTTTTTACGATTGGTCATCAAATGATTGAAACGATTCGCACTCATACGTCTTTTAACAAAAAGCAGGCAAAGGAGCTTGCAATCGAAGCGTTGCATAATGTGAGCTTATCCAATCCTATTAAACTTTTAAAATCTTACCCTTTTCAATTAAGCGGCGGAATGCTTCAACGGGTGATGATTGCAACCGCTGTATGCTTACATCCAAGCATTCTCATTGCGGATGAGCCCACAACCGCACTAGACGTAAATAATCAGAAGACCGTGCTGAAACATTTAGACGCCATGCGCTCTGAATGCGGAACGGCGATTTTGCTTATATCTCATGATCTGGGCGTCATTGCTGAAATGGCGGATGAAGTCGCTGTGATGCAGAAAGGAAGAATCGCAGAAAAAGCAGATGTGTTTCAGCTGTTTGATGCACCAAAGCATGAATATACAAAGAAGCTATTAGGGGCACGTTTGACATTGCCAATTGATGAACGTGCCATTGGGTCAATTTGACGAAAGAGCGGCATTTTAATGAGGTGAACAAGTGAGTTTATTACAAGTGAAAGAAGTCTCTCATCGTTATGCGGAGCGTTCATTATTCAAATGGAAATTTCAATCTAAACAAGTCCTATCCGATGTCAGCTTTTCGATTGAGAAGGGTACATGCTTAGGCTTGATTGGGCCAAGTGGAGCCGGTAAGAGTACATTGGGAAAAGTGTTGCTTGGTTTAGAACGGCCGCAATCAGGTCAAATCCTTTTTCAAGGCCATGATATGTATAGCGTAGATAAATCGATCCGGCGAAAAATCCGTCGTGACCTTCAAGCTGTCTTTCAAGATTCATACTCGTCCGTCAACCCGCGAATGACGGCGGAACAGATTATTGCAGAACCATTAGAAAACTATGAAACCCTCACTGCGGCGGAACAAAGACGAACCATTATTGAGTTGTTGGAAAGAGTAGGACTAAGTGAAAATGATTTAACAAAATATCCGCACCAATTCAGCGGCGGGCAATTGCAGCGAATCAATATCGCCAGAGCAATCTCGCTCAAACCGAAACTGATCGTTTTAGACGAATCAGTCAGCAGTCTGGATATGGTTACCCAAACGCTTATACTCGATTTGTTAAAAGAGCTCAAGGACGAGTTTGGGTTATCGTATTTTTTTATTACGCATGATTTGAAAGCCGCTTATCAATTGAGTGACACATTAGGTGTACTAGATAACGGAAAATTAGTTGAGCTATACGAGTCCAAACTTCAGTTCTTTGCATCAGACCATCCAGCAGTAAAAGAAATGAGAAGCTCCATACTTGCAGAACACCCGCGCTTTCGTTCGATAGGAAGAGGAACGATGCTACAATAAGGAAGGCGCGTGTAGATATATAGCATTTCCGGTTACATCGTTTTTTCATGATATTACTTTAACGAGTACAGCATGTCTCTTGTTGTTTAAAGCATGGAGTGCTGATATCAATAGAACGATTGACCGTTAACTGCTTTCAACTCACGGCTACACACATGCCACATTTTAACCAATGTTCCTGCTTTAAATATGTCATTGAAAAAGAACCGTTGGCTTTAAACCATTGGTTCTTTTTCTAACTGTTTTTGCTTTCGTTGTTGTGTTCGCATAACATACACTCACAGAACTTCGAAATAATACCAGAGCTTCTTCATCTTTAGTCATTTCATTTTTTCCTCATACTCTCCCTTACTCTTCACCCTATCTTCAAAAAGCTTTTTCCCAACCGTCAAGTTAATATTGATCGTATCTTAACTTTGTTATTGAGCCGTCAATCCCCGTTGCGAAGAGAAAGAAACGGATAAAAACGAAAGAGGGCAAAAAAGCTGCTGACGAGGAGTCAGCAGCTAAAAGTATTTAAACATTCAAACTCTATAAGGGACTAAGCTTGTTTTTCCCCATTCTATCAATTTTCCATAGTGAAAAAAAACCGTTTGTGTAGAAGAAATGCCATAATTCACGGTATGTTCATCTTCATTTAATGCGCCATCATCTCATGGGCAATATCATGCCCGTCCATTTCTGACGGGTAATAGGTAGGCCAGTTTTTCACTTCATCAAGTAAAGCTTCACGGTCGTCACCCCAATAGAGATGGTAATGGCTAGCTTTAGTCGGATAGATACTATGATCACTAAACTGAATATACTGAGGAAGTCCTTCAGCTTCTTTAGCTCGTTTGAATATGTATCTTACCCCTCTATTGCCCCCATCATATGTTAGAATTTCGTACCCGTCATACGTATACTTACCTGAATATTCTTTTCCATTTTTGAAGAACGTTACAGTATCTTTTTGGATTACAATACGGTCAACATCTGTTTTATACCCTTTTTTATAATACTCTTTATATTCTTCAGCTGTCTTGTCACCTTCATGTTTTGATTTATATGAAAATACTTCGTCCAGAGTGCCATCTTGCAGGTATGGATATACCGATTGCCAGTCTCCTTCCCAATCAGAAAGTGAACGATCCTTTACTTGGCTGTTTTTAAAATAGCCTTCATGAATTTTTTCTGTCTCTTCACCATGTGCATGACTATGACCATGATCGTGATCATGAGATTCTGATGTTTGCTCTTGCGTGTTAGAAGAGTTTTCTTCACCTGCTGAGGATGATGTTGCTGTTTTATTAGACTCACCTTTAGATGAACCTGAAGTCTGACATCCTGCCAATATTAGTAATAAACCAATCATAAATATCCCTAATCTCTTTGCAAATAAAATTTTCATTACAACACTCCTTTTCCCAAACCGAAATAATTACGATTTGTATTATACAATTATCTTGTTCAAAAATCAAAGGGAAAATGCTCCTAATCTCGCTTGAATGTTGCTGGGAGCAGATGGCGATTTCATTAGAATCCTACTTTGTTAATCAGAAATTCTTTTAAAATGCGAAAATCTACGATATTCCATGAGGAGAGATTTGTTGTGAAGTACACCTTTTTAGGAAGAACAGGATTGCGGGTCAGCCGTTTATGTTTAGGTGGCTCGATACAGATGAAAAGACCGCGTTCCATATTATAGATGAAGCGCTCGATAGCGGCATTCCCACAAATGCAGGTGCGGAAGACATAATAATAGCAAAAACCATACCAACATTGTTGGTATGGTTTCTCTCAGATAGGCCCAAAGAAGAGACTCTATTGTACGAATTATATAGCTAGTTGCATTTGTAACCGACAGGGCCGTCTGAACCTGTGTAGACATATGTGTCAGAAACATATCCAATGTTCACGACACCACGTGAATCTTTCCACTGGATTTGATCCCAAATATTACTCGTTCCATACTTTCCAGTAACAGTCGTCCCATAAGCGTAACAATAGTAAGGAACACGTGAACCGCTAGGAATGGAAAGCATAATAGGATAGTTTGTACCTGGACCGCTGCGCATATTTACAGGCGCACCGCTGCTTGTTGAGACAGTAAAGTACTGAACGGCAAGTGCCTGACTGGAAAAAATGAATAATGATGCGATCATCACGGTTAACATACTCAGCATTTTCAGTTTAGTCAATGTCATCCCTCTTTCTTCAATTTCTTCATTTTAAGAACGATACATATGCTACCAGCTGCATTTAGGAACTACCGGGCCGTCTGATCCTGTATACATATATGTATCAGAGACAAATCCAGGAACGATCTCCCCGCTGGCAAGCGTCCGTTCTGTGTAGTTCCAAATATTACTCGTTCCATACTTTCCAGTTACAGTTGTACCGGTTTTGTAGCAGTAGATCGGGATGCGGGTTCCGCTCGGAATAGTCGTTACAATCCCCCAACTTGTACCTGGGCCGCTGCGCATATTTACGGGAGCACCGCTGCTTGTTGAGACAGTGTAATACTGAACTGCTTGTGCATGACTAGAAAAAATGAAGAATGACGCCATCATAACGGTTAATAAACTTGCCATTTTTAACTTTCTCAACTTATATCCTCCTCACAATAAATGTCCTGCGTCTGGTTTTCTTACATTCAGTTCAGGAATGATTCGGCAGACCATCTTCGCTCCTTTCGTTTACATATATTGATCATATTACCATCACACAGGTATATGAGAAGTGCCATTATTACTGAATTTTCCGACAGAAGAGAGGATAAAATTTTGGGAATATAGGGATGACAATGCAAGCAAAAATAATGCATGAAAGATATGTCACACACCAATTA
Source organism: Bacillus sp. 7705b (assembly GCF_002289525.1). NCBI lineage: Bacteria > Bacillati > Bacillota > Bacilli > Caryophanales > Bacillaceae > Bacillus > Bacillus sp. 7705b. The sequence continues at coordinate 20,347 of NZ_NSDH01000017.1, forward strand.
AAAGCTTGACTACTCATCAAAATTTTTGATGATCCCTCGGTCAGTTTCAATCATAAGTGGTGCATCTATACTGTATTTATCCGAGAATATCCACCTTCTTCCGACAGGACCTAATAAAATATAGACTCCTTCTTTATACTCCCCCATGAAATGTAAATGGTTTTTTGAGAAAGGTTCATCATTTCTTTGCCGGATTCCCAACTTTAAAAGGTAGTCAAAACATTCTTTAACATGATTCGTAGATAAACCAATCTCACTTATCCCTATTACATTGTCGGGCGTGAATTCTTTTGACCTCGTTTCCGGAGAGGTTTCTAATCGAGAAATAAACTCAACAATATTACCTGCTGGATCTTCAAAATATATCGATCTTGCCTTTGCATTTGCAAAATATACTTCATCATCACCATTTTCTTCAAGTAAATTAACCTTCTTTTTCAGCCATTCTTTTGCTTCTGCGAAAATATTCGAATGGATATTAAACGCAAAATGATAGTAATATTGATTCACTTCGTCTTGATGCAAGGTTAAAATGCTTTCTCCCACTTGAAATGTGGCTAATGTATCAGTTAACGCCAGCCTTTTAAATTGAAGGATATCTTTATAAAAGCTTACAGTTTGATTAAAATGAGAAACAAATATTTCAAGATTTTTTATTTTCATTATTCACACCCCCTCTCTTAATATATCTAAAATGAGAAACAAATTCTTTCTACATTTAGCTTATTTAATCTACATCATTAGACTGAAAAATAAAAAACTACATAAATTTGTTTTTCATTATTATTCATTAGCTTTAAGGATGGATGAAATGAATCACCTTGGTTTTTCATTTCAAAAATCTGTACAGCTGAAGTAAGGTCATCATCAATCTATACCTAGGCATAGGCTTCAGGATTGTCATCTGATTCCTGAACTCGTCACCCGTGTCATGTCTAAAACTGGATAGGTATACCGTTTAGTATATAAGAACAGATATACTCACCTCACTACGCAATTGTTTTCAAAGTCTATCTATTGTGTTAGTGAGACCTTGCTGCCGTCTTCAATATCTTCAAACACAATTTTCAGTGGAAAGGATCATAATATTATCACCCCTATAAAGAGCCTCCTATTTTATGACTTGTATAAACATAATAAAAAAACCGCTCTTAAAAAACGGTTTTAGAGTATAGGAAGGAACTGATTCTAAGATGAAATCGAAAGAGATTTATTCACTGCTTCTCGAGCATGGATTAAGGTTGTATCAAATATTGGCACTTTGAAATCTTCAGCTTTTACTAGTAATCCAATTTCAGTACATCCGAGAATTATTCCCTCCGCTCCTCTATTCATCAAATTATTTATGATTGTGTGATAAATGTTTTTCGATGACTGTTTAATTTCACCCAAACATAGTTCTTGATAGATAATATTATTTATTAATTCTCTTTCATTATCATTAGGCACAATAATATTAATGCCATGAGTCTCAATACGAGTTTTATAAAAATTTTGCTCCATTGTATATTTGGTACCAAGTAATCCTGCTGAACGAATATCTTGTCTGTTCATTTGATCAGCAGTTGCATCGGCAATATGTAAAATAGGTATTGTGATCATTGCTTGGATATCACTAATTACTTTGTGCATAGTGTTTGTGCATATTACAATAAAATCTGCTCCGGCTTTTTCTAATGATCTTGCTGCTTCCCCCAAGGTTTTACCAGCTTTATTCCAAGCTCCTTCTGATTGAAAGTGTTCAATCTCTTTAAAATTAACACTGTACAAAAGACACTTTGCAGAATGTAACCCCCCTAACTTCTTTTTTATTTCCTCATTGATAATTCGATAGTACTCAGCCGACGACTCCCAACTCATTCCGCCAATAAGACCAATCGTTTTCATAGCCCACCTCGATTTAAAATTCGAAATATTATTAGTATTTTAATATATAAGTCATTTTAATACCAGGACTGCTATTATCAAGTATAAAATGATTGATTGGTCTTCCAGGCCCGTAGCTACGGTGGAAATATAATCAAAATGACAGAAAACTTTGCCCCCTTACTTGTCATGTGTATCGATAATATGAGTTTCTTGTCTAGGACAACCTTTTTTCTTCATCATAACTTATATTGTAAGACAAGATTTTTTGAGAGGGTGATTTTGATGAGCTGCAGCAACGGTGGGTTAAGAAGTGTGGACGAATTCATGTTCGGCTCTCGTCGCGGGAACAACGGTACCAATAGCTTCAATGGCTTCAATGGTTTTAATGGGGGTAATGGAGGTAACGGAGGCAACAATGTAGAAACAATTGTTTCTCCCACAAGAAATGTTGTAAATACGACTACCAATGAACGTACTGTTAGACGTGTTCAGCCGACTCATATTGTTAATGTTAATAGAAATGTTACAAGAGTAGAAAATTACTATCCAGTGACACAATCTGCAGAGAATGAAAATATCGTTGAGGAATATGATTGTGGAAGTGACTTAAGAAATCCATGCTGTAAACCAGTAAAAAGATGGAATAGGTAATCATTCAGTAAAGATTCATTTTAGGCATCCTTATGGATGCCTTTTTCATTACCCTATCCTTTCCAATTATAAGATTTTCGGCATTAATATGAAGAGAAATGAGTTGGTTTCTTTAAAGATAAGCATTTAACAAAACGCTCGTATAAAAAAGGGGGACTTGGAGCGAGTCCCTGAAAATGATAAAAAAAGAGAGGTTTTCTTCCTCATTTCTTTGTGAACTTGTTTTTTTGCAAATGATCTTCTATCGCTTGTAAAGCCTGATTCTCGTCAACGCCATTAGCTCTTATCCTTATGTGGGTATTAGGTTTAATTCCTAGTGACATCACATCAATGAGGGACTTGGGTGTATTTTTCAGATCGACAGCTTCCCCTTGATATTCAAGATATATACTAGAGCTGAATTTACAAGCCGCACGTACTAACAAGACTGCTGCACGTGCGAAGCCTGTACTCGCGATAATTGTATACTGTTTTTCTATCATTCTCCCCTGCTCCTTAGGCCTTAGAATTCCTTAAAGAATTGGAATAGGCCAGTTTTTATTCATAAGCCCTCTATTCTTTCTCTCAATCCGAAACATAGTATTTTGTTGATTTCCAGCAATATCGTTTTCGAGCATAATTCATGATGACCAACTATTCGGTGAGGTACATATGGTTCTTCTAGAAACTTAACTTCTGCAGGCATCAATTTAACTGCAAGAGCACCTACGGCATCTTGAAGGTGTGACATTTTCGTAGCACCGATAATAGGAGCTGTTACAGGCTCTTTCTGCAGCAACCAGGCAAGCGCGATATGAATACGGGAGACACCGCGTTTTTCCGCGATTTCCCCTGCTCTTTTATGATAAATGTTAACAAAGAAGGAATTGTTTAATTCATTCTAGCCTTACTGGTACTTATCCATGAAAACTTTCCGTTTTAGGTCTGCTTTTGAGTTTGTCCTCATTTTCGCGCAATTTCCCATCATAATCCTCAATTTTTTTATTTAATCTTTTTATTGTTTCATCAATTTCTTTCCGCTTTTCTATCAATCGCTGTCTTTCGTCAGCCAGGATATTTTTGCGGGCTTCTACTGTTCGGTCTCCTTCAGTAAATAACGTTGTATATTCAATTAACGCTTCTATCGTTAGTCCAGCATTTCGCATGCATTTGATGAATTCAACCCATTTGATATCTTCTTCATCATAATCGCGGATTCCGCTTTCTTTTCGTTTTACCGGCGGGATCAATCCAACACGTTCATAATATCTGAGCGTTGCGGCTGTTAGGCCAAACTGCTTTGCCACTTGCGTAATATTCATATTTTTCACCTCTTTATCCTCTGTTTTTGAAGATAACACTTAAAGTTCACTTTAAGTCAAGAAGAAACCAAGTTTAAACTCTGACGTATTCCTCAATCTCATTCTTCAGGAGATGTCGTGAATATTCCGCCGCACGTAAAACATTGGCATGGCGCAACAAAAGACAGTTGGCTTGTACATGTAACCATTACTCTTAGAGAGACGGACCTGTTCATGATGAATGGTATGATACATGATAAAACGAACGCATCGAGTCAATTGATTCGATGCGTTTTTTTATATGAGCGGCCGTACAGAATTTAATACTTAAGTGTTAAAAAAGCATTATTTCTTCAATAATTGTGTTTACTCTTAATCTTTTATAAAAATATGTTTCTAAAAAAACTCTTGCCTTAAAGTGGACTTTAAGGTTTAAAGTGATGTTGAACACACATGACAAACACCAAGTGACATGTTCTTATCTGGAAACTGACTATATGAAAGGAAGGTCTGTATGTGTAATCATTATAAAACTCGTGTATTAAGCGTACCAAATGCTAAAGCGAAATTTGAACAGACGACAATTGAAAGAAGAGAATTACGGCCGCACGACGTCTTAATCGACATTAAGTTCAGCGGTATTTGCCATTCCGATATCCACAGTGCGTTCGATGAATGGGGCGGAGGAATTTTTCCGATGGTTCCCGGTCACGAAATCGCCGGAGTTGTGGAGGCTGTGGGAGCAGAAGTCACAAAATTTGCTGTCGGAGATCGCGTTGGCGTCGGCTGTTTTGTTGACTCCTGCGGAGAATGCGAATACTGCCTCAGCGGTGAGGAACAGTTCTGCACTAAAGGTGTTGTCCAAACTTATAATTCACTGGACTATGATGGAAATCCGACGTATGGCGGGTACAGCCAAAAAATCGTTGTCACTGACAGGTTCGTTGTTCGGATACCGGACAGTTTGGAGATGGATGTTGCCAGCCCTCTACTGTGTGCAGGGATTACAACCTATTCCCCTCTAAAACACTGGAACGTCGGCACAGGCAAAAAGGTTGCGATTGTAGGGGTCGGCGGGCTTGGTCATTTGGCGATTCAATTTGCGCATGCTTTGGGTGCAGAGGTAACCGTCCTGAGCCGCTCTATGAATAAGAAAGAGGAAGCCCTTGAACTAGGGGCTGACCATTACTATGCAACCAGTAATCAAGCTACATTTACTGAATTGGCCGGGCGTTTTGACGTAATCTTAAATACAGTATCCGCGAACCTTGATGTAGATGCCTATTTATCAATGCTTCGGATAGACGGAACCCTTGTGAATGTAGGGGCACCGGCCGAGCCGGACAAATATAGTGTATTCTCCTTAATCATGGGCCGCCGCAGCCTAGCGGGTTCTCTTGTCGGCGGAATTCCAGAAACACAAGAGATGCTTGATTTCGCTGCTCAGCATGGCATTGCACCTAAAATTGAGGTGATTCGTGCCGATCAAGTGGATGAAGCATATGAGCGTGTTCTTCGCAGTGATGTACGCTACCGATTCGTTATTGATATCTCTACATTATAGTTGTAAAAGGTGGGGTAGCCTCGTTTTGGCTGCGCTTTTACCCTATGAAAACCATAAAACCTATAAACAATCCTTTCGCAGGACTCTTGCGAAAAACATCTCAAGCAAATATTTTGAAGGAAAATGAACGTGCCTGTTATTCTATGGTATATAGGAATTCATAGGAGGTATAAATATGAGCAAAAAAATCGCTGTTCTCGTTACAGACCAATTCGAAGATATCGAATATACAAGTCCGGTAAAGGCATACGAAGAAGCTGGCCATAGCGTCGTTGCCATTGATTTGGAAGCAGGCAAGGAAGTTACCGGTAAACATGGCGAGAAAGTGAAGATCGACAAAGCAATCTCCGACGTAGATGCAAGTGAATTCGATGCCCTATTGATTCCTGGAGGATTTTCCCCAGATTTGCTTCGCGGAGATGACCGGCCGGGTGAATTTGCGAAAGCATTTGTAGAAAATGAGAAACCTGTTTTCGCTATTTGCCACGGCCCGCAGGTACTCATTGATACGGATCTTCTGAAAGGCAAAGACATCACTGGCTACCGCAGCATTCGCAAAGACTTGATCAACGCTGGTGCAAATTACAAAGACGAAGAAGTAGTCGTCAGCCACAACATTGTAACAAGCAGAACACCTGATGATTTGGAAGCATTTAACCGCGAATCATTGAACCTGTTGAAATAAGAAAAAGGCACAGACAGTTTGAGTCTGTGCCCTTTTTTATAGAGAAATTGTAAGAATTTCTTTTCCCCCTTCATTAAAAATGCCTCTTTTGTCTTTTCTAATCAGCCTTTGCGTTGACATTCTGAAAGGCTGCTGTAGCATCCCAAACGTTCAAGCCAAATTGACCTTCTGAGAATGCAGAATCTTCAGCATCTATGACTAGACGGTCATCCAAATATATTTTAAAGTGAGCGCCATGAGCCACAGTTTTCAGATGATATTTTTTATTTATATCTATTGGTGTTTGGTGTTCGGCAATAACAGAGGCAATCCCGTCCTCAAATTTAAAAAATTTCACAAGATCATGTTTCGCATCCACATTGGCTACATAACCGTTTTGTGCGTCTTTATCAGAACGAAACACAAGAGCCCCTGCCCCTTTTCCGTTCCCATCCTTAATGATTATATCGGATTCATAAGTGAAGTCAGCTCCTGATGCTGAAGACATCAGGAAGGAATCGCCGTCTGATCGTCCCTGTTTTCCATCAATTGTGTCGGCCCAAGTACCGTTTACAGTTGTCCAGCCAGTCAAATTGGATATAAACGGTGACGCTCCCCATGCTTTATTTAAAGGATGAATCGTTAGGGAGTTTACCTTAACACGGCCATTAATAGCATATAATTCAAGACCTTTGCTTGATCTATCCGGAAGAATGATGTCAGTCAACACCTGTTGCCCGTCATTGCCAAATACTTCGACTGAAGAGCGGTCAACAAAAATACGCATTTTTATCTTCCCATTTACCGGCTTCAGCGGAGCTGCTTGCTTCCCAGTGTTAAAGGTTGGATTAAAGGTGACATTTCCGGATTGGCTTCGGTCAACGAACAGTTTGCCGCTCTTTTGATGATAACCGACTTTTGTATATTGATTTCTCCCTGTTCGAACCTTAAAACCGAATTCAGAAGCCGAACCTGGATTCACTTGAAACTCTGCATTCATTTCATAAGCATCTCCAGATATACCCGCCAATACATTACTGCTCTCTGGCGATATAATCTTATTTTTCCACTTCTGCGCGGCTCCCCTGATAGATTGCAGCTCTGTTACTGGTGTTTGAATAACTCTGATCCCTTTAGAAAACGCTTTCAATTTTACTTCTCTTGGAATAGTCATTGCACTTCTCCATGGAGATGTAGGAACATCGTTGGCATATTGCCAATTGCTCATCCACCCTAGCCAAAGCCGCCGTCCATCTGAAGAAGGAACATCGGACCAAGAAACAGCCGCATAAAAGTCTTTACCGTAGTCGGTCCATAATACTTTGTCTGACGGGTTTTCGTTCTTGAAAGTTGTTCCATCAAAACTTCCTACAAAATATTGCATGCCTGATCCTCCTGAAACCGCACCATTTCCGACACTGACTTGCATCACCCATTTCTTTTGTTTCGGATTGCCGTCTACAGGAAGTTCAAATAAATCCGGACATTCCCATACGCCTCCATGACTTCCTTGTCCTTGTCCAAACTCACTTGCATATGTCCACTGCTTCAAATTTTTCGATGTATAAATGAGAATTCGGTCACCAGCTGCCAGGACCATCACCCACTTTTTATCTTTTTCATACCAAAACACTTTCGGATCGCGAAAATCTTTTTTTCCCGGGTTTGGAATGACCGGATTACCTGAGTATTTCGTCCACGTTCTGCCTTTATCATTACTATAGGCGACGCTTTGCACTTGGCCGTCTTCATGATCCTGCGTATATATAGAGACAAGCGGCTTCTCCTTTCCGGTTTGAAAACCGCTTGTATTATTCCAATCGACCACTGCGCTCCCGGAAAAAATTGTGCCTTTTTCATCAGGTGACAGCGCTATGGGAAGGTGCTTCCAGTGAACTAAATCCTTGCTTACTGCATGGCCCCAATGCATCGGCCCCCATTGCAGACCGTATGGATGATGCTGATAAAACAAATGATACTCCCCTGCATAATAAACCATTCCGTTTGGATCATTCATCCAGTTTGCCTCTGGTGTGAAATGATATTGGGGACGGTAATCCTCATCATAGTAGCTTGAATCGGCTGCACTTACTGGCAGTGCCATAGTAAACAGCATGGTGAATAGGATCACGACTTGAATTAGCTTCTTTTTCATTCTGATTCTCTCCTCTCTAACATTTAAAAACATTCAAGAGAGACATCTGCACGAGTGATCCGTGATAAAAGCTGTATCGAATGATGAAGAGGTTATGAGAAAGACTTCTGCAGGTTCTCCCCTTTTTACCCGTTAAGCGCTTATGCCAGAAATCCAGCCCAATAGCCAAGAATACCGATCACAAATATGCCAACTATAATAAGGAGCGGATTTACTCCTTTTCGCAGCATCCATGCCACTAATAAAGTCAATCCTAAAGGCAGCACCCCCGGCATAATGCTGTCTAAAATATTTTGCACAGTTTGAACGTCAACTTTTCCGTTATCATCTTTAATTCTTGAAACAACGATCGGGATGTTGATGGTGGTCCACTTGGAGACCAAAGCCCCCATCACAAATAACCCGAGGATGGAAGCACCTTCTGTCAGTTTTTGAATACGATTCCCTGCTAGATCCTGCAGAATCTCCATCCCTTTTACATAGCCATACTTTAAACCGTAATATTTTGTGGTTAATCTGATGGCATTCAGCAGGAAAAAGAACAGCAGAGGACCGGCAATGTTTCCGCCTAAAGCAAGAGAAGCCCCTAAAGCAGCCAATACGGGGCGTACGGTTCCCCAGAAAATAGGATCGCCCACACCCGCTATCGGACCCATTAAACCGATTTTCATCCCGCTTATTGCTTTCCCGTCTATTCCTTTATTGTTCGCCATTTCTTCTTCCATGGCAGCTGTCACCCCAAATATGGGTGCGGACAGCCACGGATGTGTATTAAACCATTCCAAGTGGCGCTGCAAAGCTGCGTTTCTTTTCGCTCCCGGACCGTACAATTTTTTTATCGCCGGTATCATCACATAGCAATATCCCATTGCCTGCACACGTTCAAAGTTAAATGAGCCGAGCAAGAAATTCGAACGGATAAACATACTGAAAATGTCTTTCTTTGTTAATCTTTTTTCTTTCTCCAATTTTCATCCCCCCTCGTTCTTATGCATCAAGATCGTCATCATCATCATAGACAGCTGCATTGCTGCCGTCTGCGGCTGCGGCGACTGCCCCGTGGGCGCTATTTTTTTGCATAACCTGCTGGTATAAAAGCGCCAGACAGAGACCAAGAGCGCCAAATCCTACTAAATTGAAATCGGTAAACGCTGCCAACAAAAAACCAATATAGAAAAATGGCTTAAGATAAGGGATATTCATCATATTGATCACCATTGCATACCCCACAACAACAATGATGCCTCCTCCTATTTGCAAACCTTTGGTAATGACTTCAGGAATATTTCCCAAGAACGCCTGAACAGCGCTCACACTGATTAAGGCCACAATCAAAGTCGGTATCATGACACGCAGCGCTTGAAACACCATGGCTGTAACATGCATAATTTCAATTCCTTTGATATTCCCCTCCCTGGCATATTTATCAGCACGGTGAATGAAAAAGACAGTAATCGTTCGGACAAAAATAGTAAGCGCTTGACCTGCAGCTGCCAAAGCAACAGCGACGGCAATGCCTTCACCAATGCCTTGATCAGCGGTAATCACTAAAAGGGTTGAAATCACAGAGGCAATGGCTGTATCAGGCGCCATGGCGAGGCCGACATTCATCCAGCCCAGCGCCATCAGCTCCAGCGTTCCTCCTAAAATGATTCCTGTTTTTAGATCACCAAGCACAAGGCCAACCAAAGTGCAGGCAATCAGCGGACGGTGTGTTTGTCCTTCATCCAATACACTTGCAATACCTGTAATGGCTGCAATGATTAACAACAAAATAATTTGTATTGAAGTCATCATCTCATCCCCTTGATGATTTTGTTACATTTCTCAAAATCTCCATAAAGTCTTCACTGGTATCAGAAGGCAGCTGCCTCAATTCCAGTGTGACGCCTAATTCATTTAATGTTTCAAACGCCTCTGTATCCTCTTCAGTTACGCTGACTGATTTGGTGATTTGCCGGCGATTATTCTCAAAACGCATCCCTCCGACATTTACGGTTTTGATAGGGACGCCTGCTTCTATGAGAGATACAATATCGGATGGGTTTTCAAACAGCAGCATCGCCGTTACCCCTTCGTAGCGCGGACTATGAAACGCCTTTGCCATTTTAGAAATTGATACGGCACTCGCCTTTACATTGGAAGGAGCAACAGATAGGATCAGGGTTTTTCTCATTTCATCCTGCGCAACGTCATCTGACACAACGATGATTCGGTCTGCTGCATGGACTTTAATCCATCTTGTCAGGATTTGGCCGTGAATAAAGCGGTCATCAATTCTTGCCAATGTAATGTTCATCATAGTTCATCCTCTCTTTTTTCTTCACAAACTGTTTTTGCTTTTTCTAAATGTTCGCTGCAAACTTGAAAGCTTTGCTGGCTCATTTTTTTTAAGTGATTCAGCAATTCTTTGAGTTTCAGATGTTCTCTCAGGCTTAAAACCTCCAGTAGTATCGGCAGGTTTATGCCGGCAGCCATATCCATTCTTTGATCCTTAGCGATGAAGGAAGCCGCTGCGTTATACGGTGTGCCTCCAAAAATATCAACTAAAAAAAGCACCTCATTTTCTTTCGGAATATCCTGAAGCGTCTGATGATATTTTTCTTGCAGCGTTTGGATGCCCTCTCCTTTAAAAAACGGCACCGCTATCAGATGATTTTCTTCACCGAATATCATGCCTGAAGATTCTTTTAATGCTATGGGAAAGTCCCCATGTCCGCTAATAATGACTGAAATCATAACACGATTGCTCCTTTCCTTTTTCGTACACCCATTTATAATGCAAGTATCGTGCCAAAGAAGCTGTGTTAAGCGTTTTCATTTGTTTTACAGCACATGAAGAAAGCTGATTGAAACACATGAGAATACAAAAATAAACCTGTATTAAAATGGCGTTCCATTTAATACAGGTTTACGTAAAAAAATCGTTTTTAACACATGTGGCCATGTACTTCGTCAGCAAAAATGGCGGCTATAAATAATTTTTCATCATCGCTTATGTTCAGCCCCAATTTTTGTTCGTAAGGGATTAATGTTCGCTCTGTCACCTCAAAGATCTCTTTCAGCTGATCGGTTATTTCGTCTTCTTCGGAAAAAGCAATCGGATTCTGTTTAATCACCCTTTCAAAGGCAAAAGCTGTATGCATAATCACTTTGATCATCACTGTGTTATTGAAAATGATGCCTAGTTCATCTTGAATGGTTTGAAGCCACTCTAATAAGATTTCTATAATGTGATGAGGGTTCAAAAAAACCAGATACTTTTTCAAACTATCCTCGCAAAGCTCCCGTACAATGATGTTTGTGCCCGATAATCCATTACTCATCGGGATGCTTCCTTTTGTGATCGCCTGTTGGATCATCTTCTCTCCTTCTCCTCCAATTAATACCTCCAATGATACATGCGGAGCATTGATTTTAGGATCTTTTGTTCCTACTGTCGCAAGAATCTCATACTCTTTTTCGATTTCTTTGATGCTATTTGCCAATTTAATTGATGATACGGTCAATATGTGGATGGGAACATCAGAGGCCTTGTTTACGATCGTTCTTAAGATGTCTTCCAGCTTTTTTGCCGTTCCGCTGCCTGTTGTGCAGATCGAAACCAACGCCCTCTTTTTGCCTGGTGAGGCGGCAGGCTGCCGATCCCATAACTCAATAAAATCCTTTGTGACCGAATCATATATGGCATGTAAATGTAAATTCAGATAGTTCACCTTTCTGACGGCGTCCAGCACCATTGAGGTCGTGACATTGCTGATTGTTTTGATTTTGATGCCTGTTTTTTCTTCAAGCTTGCTTTCCAGCATTGCAAGTGACCCCATGTCAACAAGCATTAAAACACCTTCACCTTCATCTACCTGCTGTATTTTTCCCGCTAAGCGCTCCATAATTTCCGCAGGTGAAACAGAAAGGGGCATATCAACGGCCGCAATTGGGGTGCTTCCTAAAAGCTCCGTCGCTACTTCTACCATGGAACTCGCCATGCTATTTCCATGTGCGGCAACCACAATCCCTACTCTTTTGTTTTCTTTTAACGTTTTGATGGAATGAATCAGCATCGTTAAGTAGATGACTTCTATTTCCGGGACGGTTACTCTGAAGTGTTCCTGAATTTTGTCTTTAAATATGAGCGCCACCTGATACTCTTTCACATGGGTATCACGGATTTCATCTGTTTCCTGCGCATTTAAAATATCAATTTGCTTACCGCGTTTTAAAAATGAATCGATATGCATACTTAAAAAATAGATAAATTTACGGTCAAATGTGCAATTCAGTTCATGTTCAGCAACTTCTTTTAATTGCTTCGTCATTTGAATCACGCCGTCCTCAACAAATGTCAGCAGGTTGTCATTTCGGAACGCGCTTTGATTAAAAAAGCTTCTGACATGCAAATGAATATCCGTTAAAATATATTGGTTTATTTCCTTTTTGGACAAACCTTCTTTGTTTAGCACTTCGACCTTTTCTTCTATCAAATGATACAAATTAAATGATAGATCATCATCAATTTTTGTTGTTTCATCTTCTACTATCGGGGATATGATGGTTGTGATATTGACATATTCAGAAATCGTTTTGCTTCTTTTCATGTTTTTGCTGCTTGACATCCAATCTTGCTTGATTTCATCCGGGAGATCCCGAACGGTCAGTTCAACAACTTCATCTCTGTCAAGATTATGTAAGAATCCATGTGCACAAACTAACTGCACATTTGATTTCAGCTGTCCCACATTCCCAAACTTCGCAGAATGAATCAATGCATTATATACATCGATATGCACACTTAGATTCTTCTTAATACGCTCTGCTTCTTTCCCTAATAAAAACGTTGTGAGATCAACTCTCTCTTTAAGAGATCGTTCTTCCAGCGATGGAATATGAATCGTCATTGGAATTCTCCGCAAAAATGTTTTTAATAGAGCAGAATTAGGGTTTTCGGTAGTTGCGCAAATAAATAATACTTTCGATGTTCTTTTATGTTCAGTTTCTCCAAGACGGTTATAAGATCCGCTGTCGATAAAATAAAACAGCATTTCTTGTCCCTCAGGCGGAAGACGATGAATTTCATCCATAAACAGAATGCCCCCGTCGGCCTGCTCAACTAAACCGGCTTTATCTTCGCTGGCACCGGTAAATGCTCCTTTCTTATGACCAAATAATTGAGAGAGCAATAATTGAGGATTGTTATAGTAATCTGCACAGTTAAATGTGATGAACGGAGAACCAGCCTTCAAAATGTCAGAGTAAATCGCAAACTGGTAAATCCGGTTCGCAAAAAGGGATTTACCGGAGCCTGTTGGTCCTAAGAGAAGCATGTGCAGACCGTGCGGAGGATAAAAAACAGCTGCTTTTGCTTGAGAAATTGCTTTCTTCAAACTGCCTTTTGCTCCAATCATAAGTTCAAGAGGATTCGTAGAAATATTTTGATCGTTCTTTTTTTGATTTTCAGAAAGCCCCTTCAGTTCTTTCACTTCCATTATCTCTGTATTCCATTTTTTGTTGAATGCCCTTTCCACTACTTCCACTGGAATGTAGCGCACGGGAAACGTTTTAATTTTTATCACCTTTTTGGACCGCACGAGATTGTTTAATTCAAAACTGACATTGGACCGCTCTATCTTCAATTGCTGAGCAATTTCCTTTGCTGAATTTCCCTGTACCTTTAAAAGATGATCTAAGCTGGAGTCATGAAAATTATGCATGAGCTGATGGTATATTTTATCAATTCTTTTCATCTATATCATCCTTTGTCCTTATTAGTCAAAATTGAAAAAACGGACATCAGTTTTATGCCTTGTACTGATGATCTCATCTCATTCTATGGCCTTGCGTCCGCACTCGGATTTTCTTTTTCAATATTCTGTTAAATGTTTTTGTATGCAGGAACAATAGCACGTATCTCAACACAAAAGCTTGCACCGATTAAAAGATAATTTCGTTATTTGTCTAAACAAACACCCTTTTTGGTGTTTTTGATCTATGATTCACTCAGGTTGTCCCCCTTCAAAAGTAATAATTCGTAAACAGTTTACCACTCTCCGTGAACATATTGGTGACAAAGTTCTGATACTTCAGAAAATACATCTTAAAGATCAGGGCAAATAACCCAAAACTTAATCTCTTGTCATTATAAACATGACTGAATGTAAACTTTCTATTCTTCTTATAACTTTATTATTTTAATAAAAAATAGTGGGATATATTATTAGAGCGGCAGAAAAGAAATCCTTTACTCATCCTGATGGATATTACACCTTATATTACACCTTATAAAAATAGAAAAGAAAGATAGATACATTAGTTACATTTAATTAAAAAAATCAATAAAATTTAAAATAATATAAGTTTCCTGTTATAATGATAGATAAAAAATTTAGGAAGCTATGATTCCTAAACAACCAAGATAACTATATTTTTTATTGGAGGAAAACATAAAGTGACGGACGATTCCACTATGGACAATTCTCTGCACAAACGGAAATTGTCCAGAGGCCTTAAAAACAGGCACATACAACTCATAGCGATTGGGGGGGCAATTGGAACTGGTTTATTCCTAGGATCAGGGAAATCAATACATTTTTCAGGACCCTCTATTTTATTTGCTTACATGATCACGGGCGTATTTCTCTTTTTTATTATGCGTTCACTGGGAGAGCTGCTCTTATCAAACGCGGGATATCACTCTTTTGTTGATTTTGTAAGTGATTATTTAGGAAATATGGCAGCATTTATTACCGGCTGGACGTACTGGTTTTGCTGGATCTCACTTGCTATGGCTGATTTAACAGCTGTCGGTCTTTATACCCAATATTGGTTTCCTGGTGTACCCCAATGGATGCCAGGGTTCATTGCGCTTATGATGTTGCTCATCATGAATCTAGCGACTGTAAAACTTTTTGGTGAATTGGAGTTCTGGTTCGCATTAATCAAAATCATCGCAATACTGGCACTGATTGTTATCGGTATTGTCTTGATCATAAAAGGATTTTCCACACAGTCAAGCATAGCCTCCTTCACGAATCTTTGGAGTCACGGCGGCATGTTTCCAAATGGTTTACATGGATTTATCCTCTCATTCCAGATGGTCGTGTTTGCATTTACGGGCATTGAACTTGTGGGGCTTACTGCAGGCGAAGCAGAAAACCCAGAAAAAGTAATCCCTAAAGCAATTAACAATATCCCTATTCGAATTTTGCTTTTTTATATTGGCGCTCTTCTTGTGATTATGAGTATTTATCCATGGAATATCATCAATCCTGCTGAAAGCCCGTTTGTTCAAGTATTCTCAGCGGTCGGTATCACAGCAGCCGCCAGCATCATTAATTTTGTTGTACTGACATCTGCTGCTTCAGCTGGCAATAGTGCTTTATTTAGTACAAGCCGGATGGTATACTCGCTTGCCAAGGATCATCATGCACCTGACCCATTGCAAAAGCTGACTGCCTCAAATGTACCAAGCAATGCATTGTTCTTTTCAGCCATTGCCATTCTTATTGGTGTTATTCTGAACTATGTAATGCCAGAGCAAGTCTTTACGCTTATCACAAGTGTTTCTACTATATGCTTCATCTTTATTTGGGGCATTATTGTGATTTGCCATTTGAAATATCGGAAAACAAGACCGGATGCAGCAAAGGTGAATACATTTAAAATGCCGCTTTTTCCATTATCCAATTACGTAACACTGGCTTTCCTGGTGTTCATACTGGTTGTGCTGGCACTCGCGAAAGATACGCGTGTTTCCCTATTTGTCACTCCAGTTTGGTTTCTCTTATTGATGATTGCTTATAAAGTTCGTCATACTAAGTGAAATCATAAAAAAGACAAGGGAGTTGTTTATCCCTTGTCTTTTTTGTGTGCTGCGAGGCACTGGATATTCCATGTTTTACGATCCCGCTCATTTAGTGTCATGATCTTTTCCCGTACAAATGTCTCCAAATAAACGTATGCTGAAGATAAAAACATACCTGCCTCCGTGATTTAATCTCCATATTTATCAAAAGACTCCGTTCAAAATATGAACGGAGTCTTTTGGTAAGTGGCCGTGACATCAATTTAAACCAGTTTTAATACCAAACCCAACTAATATGATTCCCGTTATTTTTTGAAAAGCTTTCTGGAACTTGGGGTTTTTCATCCATTTTTTTGCGTAATCAATGATATAAACGAGAAAGAGAAACCATAACACCGCTAATAGGGTGAGAATTGAAGCTAAAATAATAAGCTGCTGGTTTACATTTCCCTTCAGATTGATAAATTGGGGCATGATCGTGACATAGACCAAAACCGTTTTGGGATTGAGAATGTTACTGAGTGACCCTTGCATAAAGGAAGATTTATAGTGTCGTTTCGGAGAAATTGCTGCGGTTTTTGCTTGAGCTTGCATGTCGTCTAAAGAAAACATATTTTTTGCAAAAAAACTTTTTATCCCTAAATAAATTAAGTATGCTGCTCCCAAATATTTAATTGTTGTAAAAAGAATCACCGACTTGGCAATGACCATTGATAAACCTAGAATGGCAATAACCGTCCAAAAAGATAGTCCCGTTGCCAATCCGAGAATATTATATCGGCCAGCCTTTGCGCCATATCTAAGAGTATTTTTCATAACAAGCATCGTATCTGCTCCTGGAATGATAACCATCATGGCAGCGATCGGTATGTATGCGAGTAAGCTGTGCATATTCTTTCCCCCTTTAAATGAATCCCCTTAACATATAGTGACTACTAAAGTAACTCCCTAAAAAAAGTGTATCAATACGTTTGGAAAAAATCAATATGGTTTGTTAAAATAGCGATTACAAAGGCAGCGACTGCTCTTTATATTGGAGGATGTATGAAGGAAAATATGTTAGACATTTTAAAAAACCTCAATTTTACCGAATATGAATCAAAAGCTTATCTGGCATTATTGCAAGAATCGCCTTTAACCGGTTATGCGGTAGCCAAAAATTCCGGCGTGCCTCGTTCAAAAATATATGAAGTCTTGGAAAGCCTAGTCTTAAGAGGAGATGTTTTTGTAAGCCACGGAAACACGCCTCAGTATGTCCCTGTACCCGCTAAAGAACTGATTAAAAACCGACGGCTCAAAGCGGAAGAGAATTTTGACCAGGCTGAAAAATACTTTGAAAAATTCGAACAGACCGCAAATGACCGGGAAAATATCTGGAATATTACCGGCCGCAGTGAAATTCTTGAAAAGGTGAAGGCTTGTATATTATCAGCAAAAAAAAGAATCCTCTTGGAGATCTGGAAAGAGGATTTCAAAGAGGTGGAATCAGAGCTGAGACAGGCGGCAAATAAAGGTGTCATTGTCACCATTATTGCCTACGGAGATATCGCATCTGATTTTGCTAATGTGTACCTTCATGATATGAGCAGTGAAATTACAGAAGAGTATGACGGACGGTGGCTTGTATATAGCGGAGATGATTCAGAAGTAGTAGCAGGTATTGTCTCTCTTGGCAACGATAGCCGTGCTGCATGGACGATGCATGTAGGTTTAGTCATGCCTATTACAGAAGTGATCATTCATGATCTGTATCTCATGGAAATTATGAAGAAGCATAGAGGGCTTTTAGAAGAAAGTTTTGGAAAAAACCTCATCCAGTTACGACGCAAATTTTCAATCCACTCAGATTTTAAAAAACATTACTTGGAATAGAACACATGATATTTCCTGTATACCATGTAACCAAAAAACATGGCTTGTATCAACAAGTCATGTTTTTTTATGAACTCCCCCATTAATAGGGTCTTTTCCGTTTATTTTTAAGCAATTGATCCTCCCCTCCCGCTCCTGATCACTTTTTTTAAAAAAATAATATCTGCGCAAACTATTTTTCAAACTGCCCCGTCTATCCTAGGTAACATCCTACGATATACGTATATTCAAAAAGGAGCCCTTTATTGCAATGAAGAAAAAACAAACAATAAAAGCGTTGCTTGTCACGTGTATAACTGACCATAAGCAAGATTTCTACAGATTAGCCTTCAGTTATGTGAAAAATCAAGATGACGCATTAGATATTATTCAGGAATCTATAAAAAAAGCGCTCAGCTCAGTTGAAACGGTCAGAAACCCTGAGACGATAAAAAGCTGGTTTTATAAAATCTTAGTACGTACAGCTATTGATTTTTTGCGAAAACAAAAAAAGTTAAAGGTGATGGATGACGAAACGATTGAGTTTTTAAGCTCAGGAAAGGAAGATCACTATAAGGACACTGATCTTCATGAAGCGCTCGACGAATTGCCGTCCCACTATAAAACAATTATTATTTTGCGTTTTTTTGAAGACCTCAAACTAGAAGAAATTGCGGAAATTACAGGGGAAAACTTGAATACCGTCAAAACGCGCCTTTACAGAGCATTGAAGCTGATGCGCATTCAGTTGACGAAGGAGGATTCTTAATGGATAAGAGATTACAGCAATTAAAAGAAGAATATAAAAATGTCCAGATTCCTAAAGAACTGGATATCATTGTCGAAAAAGCCCTTCAGCAAAAACCAAAAAAGAAAAGAATCGTCATGTGGCCGACATCAGCAGCTGTCGCGGCAGCTATTTTATTCACTGCACTTGTCAACATCAACCCAGATGCAGCTCAAGCTATGTCAAAAATCCCTGTCATCGGCAAGATCGTCAAAGCCATCACTTTTATTGAGATCAAAGAAGAGAAAGATGAATCAAGCATTGATGTCAAAACGCCTGCTCTGTCGGGACTTTCTAATAAAGAGCTTGAAAACAGCATCAACCAGAAATATTTGAAAGAAAGCAAGCAGATGTATAAAGAATTTATACAGTCCACATCCAAAAATAA
Organism: Bacillus sp. 7705b; assembly: GCF_002289525.1. Lineage (NCBI taxonomy): Bacteria > Bacillati > Bacillota > Bacilli > Caryophanales > Bacillaceae > Bacillus > Bacillus sp. 7705b. Next base: position 39,354 of record NZ_NSDH01000017.1, read on the forward strand.
AAAAGGACATCTCAGCATCTACAGTGATTACGAGACAGTAACAGACACGCCAGATTTAATTTCTATTCGGCGTGATATTGAAAAAACACAAGCATCATCTTACACACAAAGCCGTTATATCACAATTGACAAAAAGAATGATATCTTACTTACATTAAAAAGCTTATTTAAAGATGACCGCTATATCAAAGTCATCAGCCAAAACATCAAAGAACAAATGAAACAGCAAATGAAGGAAGATCCAAATAAAATCTATTGGGTCACTGACGAGGATGCAGAACCATTCAAACACATTCAGCCTGATCAAACGTTTTATATTACAGAAGACCATAAACTTGTGATTTCATTTGATGAATATGAAGTTGCCCCCGGCTATATGGGCGTTACAGAGTTTAAAATTCCGACCAGCGTCATCTCAAATCTGCTCATGGGAGAACGTTATGTTCGATAACAGAAAAACATCCATGTCATCATCTGTGTCATGGGTGTTTTCCCTTTCGCAAAGGGACCTGACAGATATCCAGAAGGCGTAACCTTGCAGCCAAAACAGCGAGAATATCTGCACATTATTGGAGGAATACCATGTATCACAAAACACAGCATCACCGCTACATCACTGGACTCGATGGCCTTCGGGCTTTTGCCGTCCTGGCAGTTATCGCTTATCACCTAAACTTCAATTGGGCTAACGGTGGCTTCATTGGAGTTGATATCTTTTTTGTATTATCAGGCTATTTAATTACATCTATTATACTGCCGGCACATGGAAATGATATCAGCCTTGATTTTCGGGACTTTTGGGTGCGCCGAATTCGGCGGCTTCTGCCAGCGGCTTACCTTATGATCATTTCCGCTGTTATTTGGGTCGTCGTGTGCAACCGGGAACTTTTGCACACTGTGCGCGGAGATGCCATCTCTTCTCTCTTTTACATGAGCAATTGGTGGTTTATTTTTCATAAACTCTCGTATTTTGATAGCTTCGGATCCCCGTCACCGCTTAAAAACCTTTGGTCATTGGCAATTGAAGAGCAATTTTATATTGTATGGCCAATGTTCTTGGTTGCTGGAATGTACATATTTAAAAACCGTGCGAAACTGGCGGCAGCGGTATCGTTGCTTGCGCTCTGTTCAGCCGTGATGATGAGCGTACTGTATGAACCCGGCGGAGATCCGAGTCGCGTGTACTACGGCACAGATACTCGTTCGTTTGAACTTCTCATAGGATGTGCTCTGGCTCTGATATGGCCGATGAAAAGGCTGTCTCCCAACAGGCTGCCATACAAACTGAAGCGCCTTTTGTATGGCACAGAACTATCGGCGTTTTGTATTTTAGTTTTGTGTGTCTATTTTACAGATGAATACGAACCTTTTCTTTACAGAGGTGGAATGTTTTTAATAAGCATTACCGCAGCGGTCCTTATTGCATGTGTATCCCATCCGAGCAGCTTTTTGGGCATTCTGCTTTCATGGAGGCCTCTTCGTTGGCTTGGAACGAGGTCTTACGGTATTTATCTTTGGCACTACCCTGTTATTGTGTTAAGCACGCCGGTTCAAGAAATCGGAAACCCTGTTTTTTGGCATATCGCGCTAAAGATCTTCGTTACATTTATACTCGCCGAGCTTTCCTATCATTTCATTGAAAAGCCGATACGGACAGAGGGGTTTAAGTCATTTTTCCGCCGGGCTTTTATTCATAGAATTCGAGAATGGAAAACGACATCTGTCATCAGCAAAATGTCAATTGGCTTCGTCATTCTCGCTATGCTTATTTTTGCAGGGGGACTGTCAGGGGTAGCCGGAGAGAAAAAACATCCGCAATGGACGTATAGCTCACAAGAAACAAGCGCTGACACAAACCAGACGTCAGAGCATAGAAAGTTGGCAGCATCCGATAAAGACGGAGAAAACAAATCGAAACAAAAAACAACAGCCTCAAATAAAGATCAAGAGGAAACGAGCGCAAAAGGACAGGAGACTAAGAAAAAAAAGGACATAAAATCTCAGAAAGAACCGGCAGCTGCTGATAAAGAAGTATTAGCAATAGGGGATTCCGTCATGCTTGATATCGCCTCCAGCCTCCGTCAGTCTCTTTCACATGTCATAATTGATGGGAAGGTGGGAAGACAAATGTCTCAAGCTTTAGAACTGACACGAGAATACAAGTCTTTTAATCAGCCGAATAAAGCTGTCATCATTGAGCTGGGAACCAATGGCTACTTTACAAACAGCCAAATCGATCAATTGCTTACATCTTTCTCAAAAGCTCATATCTATCTTGTCAATACGCGGGTTCCCCGGCAATGGGAAAGCAAGGTGAATGAATCTTTGCGGCAGCAGGCTAACACGCATAACAATATTACGTTGGTTGACTGGCATACAGAAGCTCTCCAGCATCCGGAGTATTTCACCCCTGACGGCGTACACTTGGTTCCCCAAGGGGCTGAAGCTTTAACCGCTCTTATCGTTCGGGCAATAAAATAGATTAGCAAAAAAGAGGTCCTGCTTAGACCTCTTTTTTTTGCGATGGATCAATTCCAGCTGCGTGCAGCAAATTGCTTTTAAAAAAGAATTGCCGTTCACATTGATGACATGGACCAGGCATAAAACCTAATCTATTGGAAATTTATATTCTGCATTCTAAAATTATTCCTTCCGCTTCGTTCTCAAATTCACCTAATACGATAATAACCTTCGATTCTTTATTCATGTTGCCACCCCCTTCGTTTATGATCCATTTATATTACAACATTTTTAAATTTATGTTAATAAATAGGTATAAGAAAACTCACAAACTACCGCCCTTCCTAACTTGAGAAATGGCTGACCTATATATGGTCCTCATCATTTTTATATCTAGCTGTGAAGCTCTTATGTTTACCTATCGTTTACGTGAGGGTAAGCAAATATAGAATGGAGGGATCATCGTGGAAGCTAATGCAGAAAAAGAGATGAAAAAGCAAATAAATCGATACGAGCTTTTTTTCAAAAAACGATATAAAGTTCTCTATACAGTAAACGATTTTATCATTGGCTTTTTATTTTTCATCGGCAGCTTTTTCTTCTTTTACGATGAATTAATGTCTGCAGGGATATGGCTGTTTGCGGTTGGCAGCTTCCTGCTTTTAATCAGTCCGACGATTCTAACTCAAACGGCAGGATGAGATGCAAGAATAAAAAGGAAAAAACGCTTGATTAAGTTTCTAGAAAATTAAACTCCAAGATACAAATATATAACTTTATAACTATTTATTTATAAAAAACCAGAAAAAAACCTAAAGTTTTATATCTTTTGGACGATAATAATAACAAGGCCGGCGCGATACTCCCTATAACATCCTTTTCAGTAGATTTCAATATCGTGCCGGTTTTTTTCACATGCTAAAGCAATCCCGCCATCTCTGGCGGGATTTATTTTTACTTACATTCCAGTCCATACATCTTTTACATAACGTTTTTGATCTTGCAGCTTCTTCAGCCATTCTGCTGACGCTTCCTGACTTGCTCCTTTGTCAGCTTCATAAGCCGCACGCAGTGTGTTCTCTACTTCAGGAGCCATTTGTGCACCATCGCCGCATATATAAACGTGCGCACCTTTTTCGATCAGTGAAATTAATTTCTGTGCATCTTGTTTTAGTAAGTGCTGAACATATACTTTTGGTTCGTCTTCCATTCGTGAATAGCATCGATGGACTGTTACCAAACCGGCTTTTTCCGCCTGGTCAAGCTCTTCTTTATAAAGATCGTCATGATCAGGACGCCGGCATCCGAAGTATAAATGAGCTTCGCCAAGCGCACTTCCTTCCTTCTTCAGAACGGATCTGGCCTGGATGAAACCTCTGAATGGCGCAATTCCTGTACCCGGTCCCACCATAATCAGCGGGGTTTGGAGATCATCAGGCAGCTGGAATCCAGATTGCGGTGTCCGAATGAAACAGGCAACCGTATCACCTTGACGGAGTCCGGCTAAGTAATTGGATGCAACGCCCTTATATTCCCCGCGTCCGCTCCAAGCTGAGGCCTTTACAACTCCCACCGTCATACTGACCCTATTTGCTTTGACCTTCGGTGAGCTTGAAATTGAATAATATCTTGGCTTTAGTGATGGCAAAAGCTCTAAAAACCGTTCAAACGGCATTTCACAGGCCGGATAGTCCTCTAACAGATCCAGCATTGTCACACGTTTTCTCAGAACATGTTCCTTGTACATTTCATCACTCGATATAAGTAATTCCAGCTCTTTTTTATGAGGCGGGCATACTGTATATGAAGCCAGCTCACGAAGCTGAAGCCTTGAAGCAGAATCCTGCAGCTCTACGTAAGATGATAATAACTCCATCACTCTGATCGGCCGATCCAGCGGAAGGTGAGCCATATGCGGGCTGCCGTTCATTTTTATCACAGCTTGCGGCTGCAAATCGAATCGGTTGAGAACCCGTTGAACCAGCTCTTGGCTGTTTTTCGGCAATATTCCGATGTGGTCGCCTTCTTTATACGTTTTTGAGTCAGGGAGCTCCAATTCTATATGACGCGTCGAACGCAAACTGCTTGCTGTCTGAAGCTCATGATTTTCAAGAACGATACCTTCAAACGCGCCATACGCTTTAGCAAGCGGTGTCTCTGTTGCTTCACTGAGGAATGTAATGGATAGTGACGGCTTCGTTTCTTTCTCGGTTATTTCATTCACGTGAAAGGCTTCCATTGTTTCCTTCCAAAAGCGATTCTCCCAAGACTCGCGATGGCTTTCAAAGTCATCGGCCGCATCGCCTTCCCCAATGGATGTCAATCGTGATGCTCCTTTTGATGCCATCATGTCATCGATAAGGCGAGGAATTCGCTGATACGTGCTGGCCCAGCTCCGGTTTCCATAGCCAAATATCGCATAGGCAACACCCTTTAATTGACCTTCCTCCAACTCTCCCAGCCACTCGACAAAGCCAGCAGCATTATCAGGCGGCGCCCCGTTATATGAGGCAGTCACAATGACAACAGCGCCTTGGTCGGGGAGTTTTCCAATGTAATCATCAAGAGGTGCAGTTTCCGCTGTAAAGCCGAGCCGGCGCCCGTAAGCTGCCAATTCACCTGCCATGCCTTCTGCGGTGCCGAGGTTTGAACCGTAAAGAACGAGTAAAGGTGTGCCGTGTTTAGGTTTTGTCTCGTTTTCCTTCGTTTCGTGCGCGGTGCCAGTCTGTTCTTTTTTCTGAACATTCATTTGGACCGTTTTCCTTGGTTTCACTGTAATTTTAAAATCATCCGGTTTAATTGTTAATGCCTCTTTGATTTTGAGCTCGTAACCAGTGTGATTCATCAATTCAAAGTGCTTTAATACAAGTCCGAGAACCATTGTCGCTTCTTGAAGCGCAAACTGCATCCCGATACATGCCCGCTGGCCGTTTCCAAACGGTTTATACGCATGGTGAGGAATATTCTCAGGGTTTTCAAACCGTTCCGGACGAAAATCTTCTGCATCTTCACCCCAAGCGTTTTGATCTCTGTGAAGTTTTGGGATCAAGACGGAGACGGGCTGTCCTTTACTGATAGGGTATTCGCCGCCTAAAACTGTATCCTCCTTGGCATAAAGAGAAAAAGCGGGCGCTGTCGGATACAGCCTAAGCGTTTCATTGAGAACCATCCGAACATATTTCAGCTGCTGAATGTGTTTATATTCTGGCGTGTCTTCCGTTAACACGCGATCGGCTTCCTCCTGAGCTTTTTTAAGTTTTTCCGGATGTTTAAGCAGGCAGTAAATCGCAAAGGAGAGCAAGCCGCTCGTTGTTTCATGGCCTGCGATTAAAAACGTGATGATTTGATATCTGATGTTTTCATCATCCAGTGTCTCACCCGTTACAGGATCTTTCGCATAAAGCATGAGCGATAACAGATCCTTAATGTTTTGGTCCGGGTTTGCTTTTCGCTCTGCTATAATTCTGTCAACCAGCGAATTCATCACTTCGATATCCTTTTGGAACTGCTGTCTCGTTTTGACCATCATCTTATCCTGCAGGCCCAGTCTTTTTGTTTGATTCATTCCCTCTTTTAAAGCCCGGAGCATGCTGGTGATAAACGGATGCTGCGTATCACGGTAAAAGCTGTTAAACCGATAGTTAAATCCGCATAACCCGATGGTATCAAGCGTCAGGCGGGTCATATCGTCCGCCACGTCAATTTCTTCATTCGGATTCAGCCGGCTCCATTTTTGAATCAGCTGTGTCGCGATATCCAGCATCATAGAATGATAGCCTTTCATTGCTTTTTGACTGAAGCTCGGCAGCAGAATACGATGGGCTTTCTGCCAATTCGGCTCGTGCGTCCAGCTTGTAAACAATCCGTCTCCTCCGAACTCACGCACTTTCAGCAAGCCTTTTCCAAGGTTTTTGTCAAATCGGCTCTCGTCACACACTTCAGCAACGAGTTCATGACCTGATACGAAAACGCCGGATACACCAGGAAAATCGAAACGGAAAATCGGCCCTAACTCATCAGCAATCCGCCATAAGGATTGGGAAAGCTGTTCCTTTTCCAAATGCGGGAGGTTTTTTAAAGGTCCGTATGTTTTCGGCTGAGGTATTGCACTTGCCTGTTTCATAAACATCTTCCTTTCTTTATTCTTCTGAAGTCAATGAATGAAGTTTAATCGCGTCCCAGCAGCACTGCTCCAATTCAGAAATCAAATCAGCATTCATCTCTATATCACCTTGTTGCACAAGCTGATACAACTTGAGAAATGCGCCTAATACAATCGCAATTAATACATTGGAGGGCAAGGAGCGGATCACTCCTTCTGTTTTTCCCTTGTTAAAGAAATCGTCAAGCATTTGAGTCAGGTTTTCTATCATTTTTTTGCTTGTTTCATTTAAATAGTGAGCATCCTTTTTCGTTTCAAGAAAAAACAGCGCGTAGTCGCTCTCCTTCGTAAATTGAACGAGACAGCAAAATATGTGGCGAAAGCCCTCTCTGACAGGCATTTCAGAATAATTTCGCTTTACCTTTTCTGAAAAACGCTGAATGCTTTCTTGAAACAAAACATTGACGAGTGTTTCTTTGCTGTCAAAGTAGCGATAAATCGTGCCTGTACCAACTTCAGCTCTTTTTGCTATCATTGGGATGGTGGTGGCATCAAATCCTCTTTCCGTAAAAAGCGAGAGCGATGCCTTCATGATCAAATCGTATTTACTGATAAGTGCGGATGCCATGTAAACTTAAAACCTCCGATTCATTTAGGAATGAACATTCATTCCGTTTGTTCATAAATGATATCCACTCTGTCTCGAATCACCTCTTACCCATTCTTATGTTTATAGTTTATATGAAAAAAACTTTTTTTAATATAAATGCTATGCAAAAAATATAAAATTAAGAAAATATACCCAAATCCCTGAATGTCAGAAGTCTGGATATATTTCCCGAGAAATTTTTTATTTAACAGCGACAATACAAAGGCACGAATCGCGTCTGATGACAGAAATGTCTCTAAAATGCTGATCTTGCAGCAATTGAATATATTTTTTCTCGTTTTTTTCTGCATTGTTATTAATACTGATGTAAAATCGGCCGTCAATTTGAAGCACTCGATAAACCTCTCTTAATGCGAGCCTGACATCAGTACAAGCCTGAACCGTATGTAAAGAAAATACTTTATTGAAGGTACGGTCTTCAAAGGGGATCCTTTCCGGATGACCATGGAAAATGCCCCCTTGATCTGTTTTCTTTTGCTTTTGGATTGCACGAGATACCTGTCTTACTTTTCGCTTAGAAGAGTCGATGCTTTTTATGCTTCCCTTTTCAAGTTTTCCCGTTATTGTCTTAAAGACAGAGCCGTTTCCGGTTCCAATTTCTAAAATTCTGTCATTTTCTTGTATGTCTATAGAATCAATCATCATATGCTCAATTATTTTAGTTTGCTTATATTTCCCAGAAAATAATTTCAATAGGTTCGCTCGTTTATAAAGTTTGTTTTCTAGCATTTTAAACACCTGCTTTTGGTTTCATGTGCTTATATATTATATTGAAAAAATAAACATCGCTTCATTTCTTATACAGAATGAAGATATCAACTAGACGGCAATGTGTTTAGAAATGTTTCAACAGAACTGAACATTTTCATTTTTTCTCGCAAAAAAAGGCAGAAAACAAAATGTTTTCCGCCCGCTTTTTAATGCCAATGATATGGGAACATATACAGCCTTTGCTGCTGCATCGCCGCCAGTCTCTGCTGACGGAATGGATTGCCATAGCCGTGTTTGAAGGAATGCGGCATGGATGCATAACCATGACCTATCGACGGCAGCCTTTTTTGTTGAAAGTTCATCATGCCATCACCTGCCCTTACATAAAGTGCTGCTTTTTTTATGATATGCAGGACGGCATTTCCTTGACAGCTTCATTCGCTACACTTGGTCCTTCTCCATCGTATAATGCATCAATAGTTCCATTTTAAGCATTTGTCATCTCTCCCTTCTGTATTTTGTTTCCTTTTATTAGCGCCAGTTTGTCAAATAAAGATGTTTCAGCTGAGATTCTTTCATTTCATCATAAATCTGCTCGATCTGCTGTTCTTGTTCGAACTCTTCCGGGCTTTTAAACCGCTTGTTAATCGTTAAAGTCAAAAAGAATAGGTTAATCGTCATATCGCTCACCCCCTTTCAAAGTCCGCTCCAAGCGAAATAACCCGCGGCATCTCCCTGCTGCGGGCACATAAAAACCGCAGACAAAAGAAGACACCCATGTCTCTACTGCCTGCGGGGAGTTGCGTATGTCCGACGATTCCGAATTTAATGCGTGCGATAAGCATCGGTTAAGGAAGGACACGGACTCTTCCACAGGCTGAATAAACCATTACAAATTCCTTGTACATTGCGTGAGCCATTAACTGGTCTGCGTCGTTGTCGCATTGTCATTTTGATTCAGCCTCCTTTGCTTTTTTTCTTACTTTGTAAGTATATCCACCAAATTCCATTTTGTAAACATCTTTTTCTAAAAATGGACGTAAATTGTGTGATTCATCGACTGTCTTTGTCCCTTGTTTATGATACCTGTTTCATTTCTTTTCTGGAGCGGTCTTTCTTATGATATGCGATAAAATAGATGAATCCGACAAACACTGCTCCTCCAATAACATTGCCGATAAAAGCCGGAATGAGGTTTCCGATAAACTGCCCCCACGTAAATGAGCCTGCAAAAATGGCAGCCGGAATCACAAACATGTTGGCGACAACGTGCTGAAATCCGATTGCCACAAAGGCCATGACAGGGAACCAGATGCCAAAAATTTTCCCTGCGCCATCTTGAGCACCGAAGGAAAGCCAAACTGCAAGACACACCAGCCAGTTACAGCCGATGCCGGAAACGAGAACCTTGCCAAAGCTCATATCAAGCTTGCCTTGTGCAACAGCGATCGTCTTTTCCAAATATGGCCCCGTTTCGGTTAAGCCGACAAGATGGCCGAAAAAGTAAGCAACAAACAAAGCGCCGATCAGATTCATAATGGTGACGATCACCCAATTAACCGCCAATTCCTTTAGTGATATTTTTCTCGAAAATAACGCCATTGCCACTGACATCATATTTCCTGTAATCAGCTCAGCCCCTGCAAGAACCACAAGTATCAGTCCTACAGGAAATACCGCAGCCCCGATAAAACTGGACATGCTTCCCCATTCTTTCGGAAGATCGCCGATCACCCTGATATCAAGCAAATAACCGAGTGCGATAAAGGCACCGCCTAAAAACCCCAGCACCAAGAGAGACAGCAGCGGAAGCTTTACCTTTTTCATCCCTGCTTCAATTGCTGCTTCTGCTATTTCATCCGGTTTCCGAAAACCCATACTACATACGCCCCCATTGTTTCTCCATTTTTACAGTTATAAAAGAAAAGCAACAAAAAAGGCAGCACTCAAATAACCTGTATCAATCAGGTGTTTGAATGCTGCCTAACTTGTGTGCATACCCATACAACAACATCAAGCAGAATTAAGATATTGATAGAGAATATATACAGTTCGTGCATACATTCCATTGCTTTTGTCCTTCTATAACTGCAGTAAAAACATCATATCAAATGTGACAATTTTGTGTCAATGGCAAATATGCTAGTTAAAAAGGACTTCTTTTTGGTCGTCAATTTTTCGGTCAAAGACAAAAACAGATACGGCGATATTTTCTTCAATTTTGATATCAGAAAACAAATGAACAAGCTTAGCCCCGATCAGCTCCTCCATTCCTTCCGGCGTTTTTTTAGAGTAAAGGTCTTGAATCAGGCTTGTCCGGGCCGCATGTACCATTTCTCTTCCCTCAGGCGTGCGGGCGATAAACTGCTCGCTCGCGCTCAGGTTGCCGTAGAGCGTCGACACAGCCATATTATCTACAAATACCGTGTGAATCCGTTCAGGTCCTTTGCCGAACAATTCCTTGCGAAGTTTTCGAATAATATCATTGAACTCATGAATTTTCTTTGACATGCTGATTACCCCTTCCGATTTTGCCTTAAAAAAGGCCGTTCCCGGTTCCCCTCAGGACATTTCACTTGGTTAAAATTTTCCTGTCATATTGTATTATAATAAATATCACTTTATAATAAAAGCAGTGTTGATGGATTTGTAATAGGATCTTGTTATGAGTCTATCGGTTTATAAAAATCCAGGATTGGTCTGTTAGTAAGACTTGCTAGTGAACTATTCCGCCATGTGTGTTTACACCTTCTGTGAATGAAAGACAGGTGTATCTATACATGGCTTTTTTGACTTCTTGAAAGAAAGATGGAGGGGAATATGAATATGATGGACGATAAGTCGATCAGTGTCCGCGTTGACGGAACAGAAATTCAAGCACGAGCAGGGGCCACAATTTTAGATATTTTAAATGAAAATGGGATTGAGTATCCGCAAATCTGCCACGTCCCAGAGGTTGATCCGATTCAAACATGCGATACATGCATTGTAGAGGCAGACGGCAAGCTGGTTCGTTCATGCTCTACGGTCGCTGAAAACGGAATGTCAATTGATCTTTCGGGAAATCGGGTGAAAGAGGCACAAACCGAAGCAATGGACCGCCTTCTTGAAAATCATTTGCTGTATTGTACAGTTTGCGATAATAACAATGGGAACTGTACACTGCATAATACAGCGGAAATGATGGGGATCGAGCATCAAAAATACCCTTATACGCCAAAAGAAGATCCTTCTTGTGCGGTTGATATGTCTCACCCGTTTTACCGATATGATCCAAACCAATGCATCGCCTGCGGCCAGTGTGTTGAGGTGTGTCAGAACCTTCAAGTCAATGAAACACTCTCTATCGACTGGGAACGCGAACGTCCGCGGGTTATTTGGGATGAAGGAGTTACAATCAACGAATCTTCTTGTGTCAGCTGCGGCCAATGTGTCACGGTTTGTCCGTGTAATGCACTGATGGAAAAATCAATGCTTGGCCAGGCTGGCTTTATGACGGGCATCAAGCAGGATGTCATGGAACCAATGATTGACCTTGTCAAAAATGTTGAACCGGGGTACAGCAGCATTTTTGCCATTTCTGAAGTTGAAGCGGCAATGCGTGAAACAAGAACGAAAAAAACAAAAACGGTATGTACGTTCTGCGGTGTCGGCTGTTCCTTTGAAGTATGGACAAAAGGACGGGATATTTTAAAAATCCAGCCTGTTTCCGACGCTCCTGTTAACGCGATTTCTACATGTGTCAAAGGGAAATTCGGCTGGGATTTCGTCAATTCTGAAGAGCGGATCACAAAGCCTTTAATCCGTAAAAACGGGGCTTTTGTTGAATCATCTTGGGAAGAAGCCCTCGATTTAGTCGCAAGCAGATTAGGTGCAATTAAAGAGACATACGGCAAAGGCTCTGTCGGATTCATTTCTTCTTCTAAAATTACGAATGAAGAAAACTATGTCATCCAAAAATTAGCGCGTCAGGTATTTGAAACAAATAACGTCGATAACTGCTCTCGCTACTGTCAGTCTCCTGCTACAGACGGGTTGTTCCGTACGGTCGGCATGGGCGGTGACGCCGGCACGATTAAAGATATTGCCAAGGCCGGACTCGTCATCATCGTCGGCGCCAATCCGGCTGAAGGACATCCGGTGCTTGCAACACGGGTCAAACGTGCACACAAGCTCCATGGACAAAAATTGATCGTTGCCGACCTGCGGAAAAATGAGATGGCTGAGCGGTCTGATCTGTTCATCAGTCCTAAACAAGGTACAGACCAAGTATGGCTGATGGCCGTTACGAAATATATGATCGACCAAGGCTGGCATGATCAAGCGTTTATTGATGAGAACGTGAACTACTTTGAAGACTATAAAGAAACACTTAAAACCTATACGCTTGATTATGCGGAACGCATCACAGGCCTTTCTAAAGAAAACATCATTCGAATTGCCGAAATGATTCGTGACGCTGACGGCACTTGTGTTCTTTGGGGAATGGGTGTTACTCAAAATACGGGCGGCTCTGATACGTCAGCAGCGATTTCGAACCTGCTTCTGGCAACAGGCAACTACCGCCGTCCGGGTGCCGGCGCTTATCCACTGCGCGGCCACAATAACGTTCAAGGCGCTTGCGATATGGGGACATTGCCAGGCTGGCTTCCGGGATATCAGCATATTACAGATGACGAAGCACGCGCCAAATTTGAAAAGGCTTATGGTGTGGAGATTGAAGGAAAACCAGGTTTAGACAATATTCAAATGCTTCATTCCATTGAAGAAGGCAAGATGAAGGCCATGTACCTTGTTGGTGAAGATATGGCACTGGTCGATTCGAATGCGAACCATGTGCATGATATTTTATCAAGCCTTGATTTCTTCGTGGTTCAGGACATTTTCCTGTCGAGAACGGCTCAATATGCCGATGTCGTCTTGCCTGCCACTCCATCTCTTGAGAAAGATGGAACGTTTACCAATACAGAGCGCCGTGTGCAGCGATTGTATCAAGCGCTTCCGACACTTGGAGACGCGAAACCGGATTGGTGGATTATTCAAGAGGTGGCAAACCGCTTAGGAGCCGGATGGAGCTACAGCCATCCAAGCGACATTTTCTCTGAAATGGCGAGTCTTTCTCCTCTATTTGGAAAAGCCAGCTATGAGGTGCTTGAAGGCTGGAACACCTTCCTATGGGGCAGCTTCACAGGTGAAAGCACGCCGCTTCTGTATGAAGACGGATTTAATTTCCCAGACAAGAAAGCCCGTTTTGCACTGTCTGATTGGACAGAACCTGCCGCTTTCCCTGAAGAATATGATCTTCACATCAATAACGGCCGGATGCTTGAGCATTTCCATGAAGGAAATATGACAAATAAATCAAAAGGCATTCAATCCAAAGTGCCGAATGTATTCGTCGAAGTATCGCCGGAGCTTGCACAGGAGCGCGGCATTTGTGACGGTTCACTGGTTCGCCTCGTTTCTCCGTTCGGAGCTGTTAAATTAAATGCGCTCATTACTGACCGTGTGCGAAAAAATGAACTCTACCTGCCGATGAACTCGACAGACAAGGATTCAGCGATTAACTTCCTGACAGGGCCTGCGGCTGATAAACGCACGAACACGCCTGCTTACAAACAGACGAAGGTTCGCATGGAGGTGCTTGGAGGCTGCGAAAGCGCACCGCTTCCTAAAACAAATCCGCGTAACAAGAAACGGAATCCGCAAAACGGCGTCGAGGCAGAAAGAAAATGGAAACGCCCGGGTTATGTCCATTTGACTGATTAAATGAAAGGGGGAAACGAAAATGGCCACTCCAATTACAACGATCAAAAAAGAAACAAAAACAGCGGAGCAAATCAAGCTTGAGAAAATCGAGGAGCTGAAGGAGCTGCTGACGGAAAATGAGGATGCCGTCTCGAAAACCATGACGTTAATGAGTGAACTTAATGAGCTTGGCATCTTTGATGCAGCAGCAAGCATGCTGAGGGCGAAAGAAGACATCGCCAAAATCGCGCTTGGCCAGGTATCTCGCGAGCCTGTCACAAACCTCATCAACACGATGATGGCGGCTGGAGGCGCTTTGACAAAGGCTGATCCTGCGTTTACAGGCAAGCTTTTAGAAAGCGTAATGGCGGGAACCGAACAGGCGCAAAGCTTTTTAAAAGAAGACAAGAAAGTCGGCATTCTCGATCTTTTAAAAGCGATGAACGACCCTGATATTAACAGAGCAGTCGGCTTCGGCCTTCAGTTTTTAAAAGGCATGGGAAAAGAGCTGCGAGAAGAATAACAAAAAACAGCCATCAGTTGGGGACTGACCCCATAAGATGAGACAAATAAAAAACACCTTCAAGTTTGAAAACGG
>NZ_NSDH01000018.1:0-55487 GCF_002289525.1 Bacillus sp. 7705b
TTTGGACCGCTGTTTTTTATTTTAAAAGCCTTAAACCGTTTAGAATCACCAAGATCGTACTTCCTTCGTGGCCTATAACGCCAAACGGCAATTCCATCACCTGTAAAAAATTTGCGCAAATTAACAGGCAAATGACCGCGAGAGAAAATACGATATTCTGCTTTACAATCCTGTTCATTTTCCGTGATAAACGGCACATTTTTACGAGTTTTTTCAAATCGTTTTGCATGAGCACCATATCAGCAGTTTCAAGGGCCACGTCTGTTCCGCCGCCCATTGCAATGCCCACATCCGCCGCTTTTAGTGCCGGCGCATCGTTGATTCCGTCTCCGACCATTGCAATCGTCCCGAATTCTTCTTTTAATCGTTTCACTTCATTTACTTTTTGGTCAGGCAGACATTCTGCTGCAACTGTTGTCATTCCCGCTTCCTTCGCTATCGCTTGAGCCGTGTCCTCGTGATCTCCCGTCAGCATGGCAGTTTTAATCCCCAGACGGCTCAGTTCATCCATGACTTCTTTTGCTTCAGGTCTGATTTGATCTTTCAAAGCGATACAGCCGGCAATTTGATCGTCCTTTTTCACAAACACTATGGTTTGGCCGTTTTGAATGATATCTGATGCAGATTGTTTCAAAAATTGCGCTGACAATTCTTCCCCAATAAATCCTGCCTTTCCGACTTTCCATTTGGCACCCGCCACTTCAGCCATTACACCAAAGCCTGACGTTTCTTCGATTGATATGTAGCCGGACTTGTTGATGCCGCGGCTTTCAGCGTATCCGGCAATGGCTTGCGCGAGCGGATGGCTGGACTGCTTCTCAATCGCATAGACAGCTTCAAGCACTTCCTTTTCTTCGTACCCTTCCGCCAGTCTGACCGTCTCAACCGCGGGCTGGCCTTTTGTTACAGTCCCCGTTTTGTCAAAAGCGATCATTTGCACAGATCCCAGCTGTTCAAGAAATACACTTCCTTTCACTAGCATGCCGTTGCGGGCGCCATTTGAAATCAAGGACAGCGCTGCCGGCATGATGGACGCGACAAGTGCGCAAGGTGACGCCACCACCATAAATACCATCGCGCGATAAAAGGTTTCACTCCAGCTCCAGCCCAGTGCAAAGTGCGGAACAAACAACAGCAGCCCCACCACGATCAGAACGCCTTTTACATATGCATTTTCAAATCGTTCGATAAAAGCTTGCGCAGGTGACACACTGTTTTGCGCAGATTCCACCAATTTGATAATCTTTCGGAATAAAGAATCTTCGCTTGCTTTTGTGACACGGACGGTCAAGGAGCCGTTTCGATTAACAGTTCCCGTATACACAGCGTCGCCGGCGTTTTTTTCTACGGGCATCGATTCGCCCGTTAACGCTGACTCGTCAAGACTTGTAGAACCAGATTCAATGATTCCGTCAGCTGCCACCCGTTCTCCAGGTTTGATAACAATCGTATCACCAGCCTTTATATCTGCAACCGATACTCTTTTGGTTTCACCGTTTACAATCAGCGTTGCTTCTTCAGGCTCAAGCTTCATTAAAGAAGTTAAATCCCTGCTGCTTTTATTCATCGTGTATGTTTCTAAAGCTCCGCTTAAGGAAAAAATAAAGATTAAAACGGCACCCTCTGCCCAGTACCC
Source organism: Bacillus sp. 7705b (assembly GCF_002289525.1). Taxonomy (NCBI): domain Bacteria; kingdom Bacillati; phylum Bacillota; class Bacilli; order Caryophanales; family Bacillaceae; genus Bacillus; species Bacillus sp. 7705b. The sequence continues at coordinate 1,637 of NZ_NSDH01000018.1, forward strand.
AATCAATGCGGAACCCACGGCAGCGAAAATCATTAAAAGCTCAACATTCAGCGTTTTGGATTCGAGCGTTTCTTCGATTCCTTCTTTCGCTTTAGCAAATCCGCCGATGACAAAGGCCAGCAAATATAGCGTTACCGATAACAACTGATGTGAGGAAAGGAGCCAGCCTGCTAAAATAAGAGCACCTGACACAAGGGCTGCGATAAGCTCCGCATGCTGGGACCAGCTTTTTTCTGGCTGTTCTGTCTTTAATGGCTGATGCTGATCTTGTTGAAGCATCACTTGTTCATTCATATCGAATTCTCCTCCCTAATTGAGAACGCAAATCATCTTCATTTCTCTTATAAAAAACAAAATCGCCGCCCAGAAGGCAGCTTCATCGTTGATTATTTCATGATGTCTTTCTTAATTATAGCATGCAGAAAAAGAATTTCAATTATAATTATTTTAATTTCTTTTTGATAATAATTATCATTAATGTCTGTTCACCTTTCATTATATGACAAAAAAGCTGAAAGGCTACGCTCTCAGCTTATTCTTTCGTCCATTCTTTCAATTGTTCAGCCGTCATCGGCCCCACTTTTGTTTCTTCAATTTCACCCTTTTCATTCAGCAAAAACGAGGTGGGAATTGTTATAATATGATATTCCTTCATTAAATCCCCTTTTGTGTCGAGAACAATCGGAAAGGTCAGATGGTTTGCTTTGATAAAGTCTTCAACGACTTGCTGATTTTGTTCTGAATTCACTAAATTGACCGTTACCAGCTTCACACTGTCAGATCGATGAGCCTCGTAAAATGATTGGAACTGAGGGAGTTCCTTTTTGCAGGGCGGACACCATGAAGTCCAAAAATGCAGGATCGTTTTTTGTCCTTTATTTGGGATGGAGATATCCTCTCCTTCTATCGTTTTCATGAGGAAAACCGCAGGAACAGCAGGCTGTTTATTGGCAGCCTGTGCCGATAGAGGCAGCCATGGAATCATAGCAAATAAGATCAGGCAAATAGCGAGGGGCAAGCGTTTTGTCAACATGGAATCTTCCTTTCATGCTTTTCAAATAGCTTGCCCCGCTAGAGATTTATCATCCTTCAATCCGCGGCGTTCGGTTTCCTCCCGTCAGAAAAACAGATACACGCAGCGCTTTGCAAATCGTTGTATAGTGTAGGCTCGTCAGCAAAATCATACCTGTATTCATCCCAAGGATAATCCCGAGCATTTGCAGGTTTTCCATTGAACCCAGCACATACATCATACTCAGCGCAACGAGATGGCTCCACACGTTGTGATAAAAAGCTTCTTTGACAAAGCCCATCCCGATTAAACATGCCTGAAGGGGCATCACAAATAAATGAAAGAGAAAGTACGGCCACAAAAGCTGCAAATAATACTGTGCTTCAGGAGAGTGAAAAAACAGATGGGTCAGGGGCTCCGCAAACTGGAACATGATCCAGACAGCCGGTATACCATATCCCAACGTGATAAAGATCGACTGCTTCAGCCTTTTTAATACGATGTCATATTGTGAGAGAGAATAAGCTTCAGAAATACTGGGAATCATGACGACCATTAACGAATGGGCGATAAAAGCAGGAAACGACCCTATTGTCACAGCCACTCCGGCCAGCATGCCGTATTGATCGATGGCAGTTGTCCCTGCAACGCCCGCTGCCAAAAGCGCTCCTTTTACTAAAAAGGGCTCAATGGCGTTGACTACAGCGTGGAAAATGCGCAGTCCGGTTGTCGGAATCGATACGGCAAGCAGTCTTTTTCTAACATCTTTCCCGCGTAAATGGATATGCTGCTGAACCGATACCGCACGTCTTGCCAGGATAAACTGTGAATACAAGTAAACAAGCACGATCACATCGCTCACGACAAGGACAAACAGCGAAATCAGCACAGCCATGTCCAGCTCAAACGAGTACCATTGAAAGAAGATGAACAAGCACAACAGCTGAATGATTTTTTTCAGGACATTAGCGATTGCGATCTTCCCCATTTTTTGCACACCCATAAAGTAGCCTCTGGCAATTGACGTAAAGGCGACAATAGGAATCAAGCCGATGACAATTCCTTTGATAAACGGGTGATATGTATCAAACACCGGAATAAAAGGAAGCGCAATACTGGCGGCGGCGGTGGAAAAGGCCGTGAAAACAGCTGTCATTCTGAAGGCGTGCCTCAGCATGCTTTCATGGAGCTTTGGATTTGATTCAGCGATAAATTTAGAAATTGATATTGGCAGCTCCAAGCTTGCGATGACAATAATTAAAAAGATGGTAGGCAAAATACTCATGTAAAGCCCCATCCCGTGCTCGCCAAGCTCGCGCGCCAAAATCATATTCACGACAAATTCAAGGCATTCGGCGAAAAAGGCGGCAATGGATAAAAGAATAATCCCTTTTACAAATCGATTCATGATGTCTCTCCTTGTCTCTTGTACTACCAACATCATATGAGACAAGTTCAAAAATTATTTTATTTTTACTCTTTCTATAAAAAAAAGCACAGCTGAGACGAATGGTCTCTTCTATGCTTATATGGCAAAGACATGCCTGCCGATTTTTTCAATGATTTTCCTTGAGCGAATCCAGTCATCTGACGCCGTTTTCGGGTTATAAAAGAAAAGGGCTTCTGTTTCTCTGTCCTTAGATGACATCGCTTCTTCAACAGCCTCAATTGATTCTTTGTCTGGCTCTTGATTAATGCTTCCGTTTGCGACAGGTTCAAAGGCATTTTTCTGATAAATAACCCCTCTGATTGTATCGGGAAAGCCCTTCTTATCCGTCCTGTTCAGCACAACGCTTGCAACAGCGACCTTGCCTTCATAGGATTCGCCCTTCGCCTCTGCGTGAACGAGTCGGGAAAGCAATTCTTTTTCAGACTCAGAATAAGTTTCTCTCTTCTCATTCGCTTTCTCTGATTGTTCTTTTTCTTTCTTTTCAGTGTTCGCTGATAGCTTGATCGGCTTTATTTTTTTCTTGTCCTCATCAGCAGACAGTGAAGAGAAAGATGTGTCTGTGTCATGATTTATATGGGTAAGCAGCTTAGCTTCTTCATGTTTTGTCTTCTTTGTGTTCAGTAGTGAAGCTTGTGTATGTTCAATTTTCGAAGCAGGCATGAAACAAAGAAGAAAAACAGCTAGCGCAGTAAATTTTGTCGTCATACAGTTTCCTCCTTAAAGTGCTCAAAAAACACTTCATAACCTTAACAAGAGATCAAATCAATTTCACGGAAAAAGATTTTCCAACTCTCCCAAACAGGTATCAGGATGGAATATATCGGGTGACGCACTGATTAATGGCAAAAAAACAGCGTGATTTTCTATAAATCTTGTCATTTCAAGGCATATTTATCCATTTTTGTAATTTTACATTTTATTTACGTCTGTTACATCATTTGTAATAAAAGGCTGGCGTTCTGTCATATATGATAAAAAGGCTTCTCACTTATGAGAAACCTTTTAGCTTCTTGGCTGTTCTAAATATTGAAACACCACATCTCCGCCTTGCTGGGCAATGCCTCGGAAATGCTTAAAATCGTCCTGTTTCGATAAAACGGCCCTGAAATCAAGAAAGTGTTCTTTTTGGACTCTCAATTCTTTTATTTCACCAGTACGAAGCTGTTCAATCTGTTCTGTTATGTCTTCGGGACGCAATCAAAACTCCCCCTTTTCAATCTTTGAACGAAAATCAATATATCATTTTTCCTGCGCCAGGACAATTCCTTAGGACGATAAAACTCCTTATCGCTTTACTTCTCAATAAAAATACTGTTTAATACTTTCAAAAGGAATTATTATGTTTAAAGGAGAGGAAGCTTGTGAAAATCGCTAAGGTCGGAAACGTCATTGAATTTAAAAACGGATTAACCGGTGTTGTTGAAAAAGTTAATGAGAATTCTGTTATCGTAGATGTTACCATTATGGATAACTATCGGGATCTTGAGCTAGATTCACTGACTGTTGTTAATCATAAAAATTACAAGATCATCAGAGACTCCTATTAAATCCTCCTTCATCCACACGCATTCGCAAAAACTGCAAGACGAACAATTAAACACCTTACATATCAAATTAGCTTTCTCAAAAGCTGCCGGCCGGCAGCTTTTTTACATAAAAAACACCGATTATGAATCGGCGTTCGTGTCTGTTTCCGTTATTTCGATATAAAATTCACTCACGGCTCCCGCTTCGTACAGGTTGGTCAATGACGTTGAATAATTTGTGATTTCACCGCGGAAGGCAAGATTTCGTTCCGGAACTGCGACGTTAAATGTCTTTTCATATAACAGCACAGCGATATCATGATAAGTCTCACTGGTAACATGTAAGGTAAAAGCAATTTTCCGCTTCGGCTCGCTCTCTTCTTGATATGTTGACATTTCTAACGTGACATCGTTTAAACGCAATGTTTTCACTCGGTATCACTCCTTATCAGTTCATGCATCTTAACATAAAGCCGTTAACGTTTACAATGAATCTGTTCTGAGCATTATTTTAACCATTTCTTTAAAAAAGACGCCTTTACAAACATACGTTCGATATTTTATAATAAAACAGACGAGCTGCCATCCAGCATCCCGTCTTTTCATTAGAAGGTGACGAGTGGCATTCCCCCCGGATTCACTCGTCTTTTTTATGTATAAAATCCCCTGCATTCCGCAGGAGAAACTATATTAACGATTATTAACCGCCTCCGCTTATATATTTTTAAACACTCTATTCCAGACTGACGAATCTTCTTGTCCAAGACTCCAGCTGCCAAGACCTTTTAGGTTATATTTTTGAACGAGTTTTATTTTTGCTCTGAGTGACTGTTCATTTTCGAACCATAATGTATATGTTCCTGGAGGTAATAGATCCTTCTTATCGTGTTTGATCGTAAAAACAGCTTTTGGAGACTGACTCTTTATGTCAAAAATAATTGTACCGTTATGCCTTTTTACTAATGAGTTAACAAGGTAAAGTGAAATGGCTTGTGAGTTAGATTGGTCTTGCATCCAGCAACGGCCATAGAAAGGCAATCCTAAAACCAGTTTTTTTGGGAGAGATTTTTTGGGCTAGAGCATATTGAATGGACTTTTCCACCCATCCTACACTTGCAGTAGGCCCAGCAAGGCGGCTTTCATCATAGGCCATAACCATTAGATAGTCCGCATGTTTAGCTAAATTCTCATAATCATATAATCCGTGCCAGCCCTTCGTCCAGCCAAAAGGATTTGCTGCCACTGCAACTGATACCTCTTTGTGCCTAGGAATACCTTTTCTTACTAATCTAACGAAATCCGTAAATGCCTGCCGATCTTTCTCTGTAAGGTTTTCTATATCGATATTGACCCCGTCTAGATCCAGTTCTTCTATTGCATTAGAAATTTGTTTAGCCAAAACCACTCGTTTCTTTAACGCAACTCGACCCAAATCCTGATTCCAATGATTGCTTAAAAAAGGAACTACTTTTAATTTTCTTCTATGAAGAGCTTTAATCACATCAGGATTAGCTGAACGGAGAAGTAGTGATCCATTTTTTCTGATATAGAAAAAGTCAGGAGACACGACTTTTAATACTCCGTTCGTTTGATCAACATGATGAATAATATCATAACCTAATCCAGAATAGAAATAGCTCATTTGAAACATCTCATAACCCCTTCATTCTCAAAGATATCAAGTTTTTACAAATAAAATATGAAGATTGATCATTCCAATTTGTTTCGTTTCCGAAACCTCATAAATTACCTTTCTCTTATCTTTATCATTTGTCCGGGATAAATTCTATCTGAAGAAAGCTTATTAAGATTCATAAGTTGTTGTACCGGAATATTAAAGGATTTTGAAATCGTCCATAATGTATCGCCGGATTCCACACAATATACTTCATATGTCACGGGAAATTCCATATAACGAGGCGTTCTTTTCACTTCTGTTTTGGTTTTTTCCCCTTCATTCATATTACTCTCCTTTAGAAAAATTTATTTTTAACATCTCTAGACCGTTTCTTTCTAATCTTAATGATTTGTCCCGCATATATCTGATCTGATTTGAAATGATTTAGCTCCATGATTTGTTTAAGGGGAATATTGTAATTTATGGCGATTTTCGTTAATGTTTCACCGGGAGCAACATGATGGATCACGTAATTTTCTTTGAGAACATCAACATAATGAATGGTTTCCTCTAGGTTTCTTAAGATTCCTCTGCTTTTTAGCACCTCAAGCATTCTCTCAGCTCTATGCCGATAGGAATCATTCTTTACAGCCTTTTTACCGTTTATCCGAATCTTCTTTCTCTCGCTATCATGATTCAAATAGTATTTAACCTTTTCAAATGTTTCTTTTGGGGAAGATGAAACGATGAGATCGCGGCCAGGTTTGAATTTACCTCGAACTGCTGGTGTATCCGATGTCAATAAAACCCCTCCGGAACCAAGAATCTCATAGGTGCGCTGCGTAAGCTGGCTTTCACAGTTTTGCAAACCGAGAATGATTTTTGCTGAACTGTAAACTTTATATGCTTCAGTATAATCAAGGTATCCATGAATCCAATTCCGGGGAATTTCTCTTCCTATATGTTTGCTCATTTTCTCCCAATTTTTCCCCCAAAAATCAATGCGAATACCATTTTGTATGAGAGGACGAATAAGCGTTTTTAAAGAGGACGAGCGGAACACTTCCGGATGTTCTTCAAGAAAATTAGGGTAAGCATTAGCCACCACCGCTATATCACAGCTATATTTGTCCAATGGTTTAATCTGATGATGTATACTTTCGTGATATGCAAAGTCTAAATGAGCCGCTTTTATCCCCATCCTTTCATAAGTTTTACACAGAGAAGGTGTAACGGTGAAAACAAAATCCGGTTTCATCTTTTTAATTAACGGGATAGTAAAGTTTTGAGTGTGCAGCGGGTCTTCAGTTGCCCAATAAACGAGGGGGATCTTCACCTTTTTAGTAGCATTGCGGATCCAGGCTTGCTTTTCCCTTGAATGCTCTGGTGTCCAACCCATAGATACGATTAGATCTGGTTTGAATTCTTCTATCATTTCAGTAACATTTTCCCGACTTACAGGGCCCGAAATCATTACGGTATGGCCTGCTTCACTAAACCCATTCGGTAAACCATAGAGCCACATAGGATGACTCTCTAGAAAAAGAATTTTCACACATGTTCGTCCTCTCTTTCACTTTTTAATGTCTACTTATTGGTATGTATTTGTAATATAACTTGTGACGGTACTAGTCTATACAAAACGTTCAGATATGAGATGACGTAATAGCTTCCTGAAAAATTACATTCTAAGAGAACGAAAAATAATCGTTTCTCTCGTCGACACGAAAAAATATAACAGAAGCTGAAAAATACTTTCGGTATTGCCGGATACGCCATCCATATATAATGAGAAATAAAAATTATAATCATCATTTAATAGCTTGTGCGGATGCCCCACAGAAAAGAAAGCGATCTACAAAATACTTTCCTTTGATTTCGCTAGACTTTCTGCCAAAAAACTTACGTTAATATATTGATTTTTGCATAAAAGAAAAAGACGTACACATTTGTACGTCTTAAATTACCTCTGCAATATCAACTTTTCACTGCATAAAAGTCACACTAGGTCACACTTTTATTGGACTTAGTGTGGGTTCTCATTAGCGATTATCAATCGTCTCCGGATACAAGTCATGATTCATCATACGGTACTCGGCCATTTTCTCATACTTCGTGCCAGGTTTTCCGTAGTTTGTGTACGGATCAATGGAAATTCCGCCTCTTGGCGTGAATTTGCCCCATACTTCAATGTAGCGCGGGTCCATTAATTCAATCAAGTCATTCATGATGATGTTCATGCAGTCTTCGTGGAAGTCTCCATGGTTTCTGAAGCTGAACAAGTACAGTTTTAGTGATTTGCTCTCCACCATTTTTTCATCAGGAATATAGCTGATGTAAATTGTTGCAAAGTCAGGCTGCCCTGTTTTCGGACATAAAGATGTAAATTCAGGGCAGTTGAATTTTACAAAGTAATCACGGTTTACATGTTTATTCGGGAAGGATTCGAGCACGTCCGGCGCATATTCGAATAAATAGTTTGTTCCTTGGTTGCCAAGCAGTGTTACACCTTCTAATTCTGATTCTTTTCTTGTCGTCATATTTATCTTCCTTTCTATTAAACTCCTCGTTTGTTGCCCCATAACAGGGTATGCAGCTGCGGAAGCACTCTGACAAGATTCAGCTCCGCATCGGCAGCTACCTGATCAACGAGCGCTTCATATTTTCCAAGCAAATGTGCAATGAGTGATTTGTCGTCTGCCGTATGCACATCATCATTACCGACTTGCAGATAAAATGGTATCCCCGGGTAGCGTTTGTGTACAGTTTTGGCAAACTCGAGATCTTCATCATTAAAAATGACAACCTTCAAGCTGACAGCATGCTGTCTGTTATTCTCTTTCAGTGATGTCAAAATGTGATCCAGCTTATCAAAGTTCGTCACCATTTTCGAGCTTGGCGGTTTTGGTGAAATCGTCAGATCATCGATCAGTGTAAACCAATCCTGATAGACTGTCCCCTGTGTCTCGAGAGCTGCACGGATATTGTTTTCCTTCAGCAGTTCTATCAAAGCATCCAGCTGTTTTAACAGCGCCGGGTTTCCGCCGGAGATTGTTACGTGGGAAAACGCGTCTCCCCCAATCTCCTTAAGCTCTGAAAAAATCTCCTCGGCTGTCATCCAGCGAATATCTTTTTTAGCAGATCCGTCCCAAGTGAAGGCGGAGTCACACCAGCTGCAGGAGTAATCACAGCCGGCCGTGCGGACAAACATTGTCTTCTGTCCGATCACCATGCCTTCCCCTTGAATCGTCGGGCCGAAAATTTCTAATACAGGAATTCCTTTAGCCATTCAAACCACCCTTTTTCGGACGGTATACACAATAACTGGTCGGTGTTTCACGGACAAACACCTGCACACAGCTTGGTTTATTCTCGAGTGTGTTTAAATAAGCCTGCACTTTGTCATAGATCGTTTTCGCCACGACTTCAGTTGTCGGCAGTGAATACCGGTCGTCCTTAGAAAATTCTTCATGATCATTTAAAAGCGTATGGTCATAGGAGCCGTGAACCAGCTTTTTGAGCACACTGAAATTCACGAGAAAGCCGGAATTGTCAAGCTCATCACCGGCAACGGTAATATTTACGGTATACGTATGCCCGTGAACCCTGCTGCACGCTCCCGCACTTTCACGCGGAATAAAATGAGCAGCAGAAATTTGCATGTCCTTATTCAATTCAAATGAATAAGGATGCTGGACCTGTGGATATATTTGAGATAACAATTTATGCCCGCTCTCCTTTCATCGCCACATATTCTTCATAGCCTCTGGAGCGAAGATGACATGCCGGACATTCGCCGCAGCCGTCTGCGATGATGCCGTTATAGCATGTAAGCGTGTTGTTTTTCACAAAATCAAGCGCGCCAAGCTCATCTGCAAGCTTCCACGTTTCCGCCTTATTCAGCCACATGAGCGGTGTATGAATCACAAAAGGCTTCTCCATGGCCAGGTTAACCGTCACATTGCAAGATTTAACGAATTCATCACGGCAGTCAGGATAGCCGCTGAAATCCGTTTCGCAAACGCCCGTGATAATATGGCGGGCGCCAATTTGGTACGCCAGGATAGACGCAAAAGATAAGAATACTAAGTTACGGCCTGGAACAAATGTTGATGGCAGCTCGCCGTCTTTTGCTTCAATTTCTATATCATTTCTCGTCAGGGCATTAGGCGCAAGCTGGTTCAAAAGTGACATATCAAGCAAATGATTTTTCACACCAAGCTTATCCGCAATCCCCTTCGCCACTTCAACTTCCTGCGAATGACGCTGATTATAATGAAAAGTTACAGTTTCCACTTCCTCAAATTCCTTTAACGCCCACAGTAAACATGTGGTACTGTCTTGGCCGCCGCTGAATACGACAATTGCTTTTTCCTTTTTCATGATTCCTCTCCTTCTCCGCTATAAAAATCTCGGCGAGAGACATCGCTACAACTGTTAAATATAAAAAAACACCTTTTTGGAAAGGTGCTCTAGAAAAACATAAAAAAGGCCGTATCCAAGGATACAGCACGTCCTTAGTTTTTTATAGAGGGTGTAGCTAGAACCTCTCCCGCATATCGAACGGATTTTCTTCAATTTTTCACTTCTGCTATCTTACCATAATGTTGTTTTTATTGACAATAAAAAAGATAGCCGAAAAGCCTGTCTCATTTTTTCCGCCTTGATCCTTTTACACAGCGAAAATACCTAATTAAGATCCGTTTCGGGCTGGCGCAGGGTCTAACATAAACATTTGCTTCATTATTATATATGTTTCAATATTGTGATTACAAACTGCGCCGGGGGAGCTTTTTACAGACCAAAGCGCCTATGAAAGCCAAGCTCACATAGCCAAACAGTGGGTAAATGGTTGAAATGAGCTTGCCGTAGCCGATTTGACTCGTGATATAAGCCGTAATCATTATTGCCGCAAAAATATATTTACTTTTTATAGTAAGAAAGCTCTTCACTTGTTTTTCCAGCCCATAAAGGTTTCCGATCACCGATGTGAACACTTCGCCGAATATAATCAACAAATAAATCAAATGTACAGATCGCGCGAAGAGGTAAACCACTTGAGCCATCGGAATATCGTACAAAAATACATCCGGGAGCATCGACAAAGACAAAAAACTTGCGGAAAGCACAATTGTCAGCATTGTACCGCCGATGAAAGCGCCTTTTTTTATCACCTGTTCCGAAGACATTTCATTCGCCAGCGGCACCAAAACAGCCTGGGCAAGCGATAAATTCAAGGCTCCGTACGACACTGCTGATAATAGCCAGTCCCATCGATGCGGCCACACCCACTGAGCTGTATTCCGCGTCTCACTGAAAATAAATGAATCGGCCACCACAATCATAGAAAAGATAATCAAAAGCGGTACAACAAACACATTCACACCGAAAATGCCTTTTACTCCTCTTGTCATCACAATCAAACTTAATCCAATTGTGATCAGCATTCCAACCTGAGCGGACATCCCAAGCTGTTCCTCAAAAAGCGCCCCTGCCCCCGACAGCATGACAGATGTGACACCGAGAAGAACGAACAGCATAAAGACATTGATAATCCGTCCGGCAGCCGCCCCGAACAAGTATATATTCATTTCCTGATAGGACTTGGCATTGATTCGCTTTGAAATGATCATCAGCTTTGCGCCTAAAAACGTGAACATCCCGCCGCTTATAATAATACCAAGCAATCCGAACCAGCCGAACTTCAGAAAAAACTCCACAATTTCCCTGCCAGTTGCAAATCCCGCTCCGACGACTGTGCCTACATACACAAAAGCGAGCTGATGTGCAGACCCTTTTGATTGTTCCATTTCTCCCCTCCGAACCAACCGCAGTATTGTCCTTTTAGCCTTTTTATAGCCTATGAGACAAGTTCCTTGAAAAGACGAACAAAACATGTTTTACTGTGTAAACAATTCAAAAATATTTTTGAGCAAAAGCCTTGAAAGTCAAAAAAGGTCAGAGTATACTATTCATCAAAGAAGGCCAAACCAGCCGTCTTTTTATATTATTTCATTGGTCAAATTTAGTCAAAAACAAGACCGCTTTGAGCAAATGGTTTTGAAAGCCAGTGAATCTGGCGTATACTAATAGTCAAAGAAGGTCAAATAAGTCGGCCTTTTTTTCTAAACCGATTGGTCAAAGATGATCAAATTTTATAAGGAGGTTTTGGCAAATGCGTTGTCAACACTGTCATCAAAACGAGGCGACGATTCGCCTTAACATGCAAATAAATTCCGTTCATAAACAAATGGTTTTATGTGAAACTTGCTATCACGAACTGACCCGTAAACCTTCAATGAGCATGGGTCCTCAATCTTTCGGTTTTCCGTTTGAACAAGCATTCCAGCCGAAAGAACAAAGCGCAGCTAAGCAAAGCGAGAAAAAAGGATTGCTTGATGAACTGGCGCAAAATATTACAAACGGCGCAAAAGCCGGTCTGATTGATCCCGTCATCGGCCGTGATGAAGAAGTTGCGCGTGTGATCGAGATTCTTAACCGCCGCAACAAAAACAATCCGGTTCTGATTGGAGAGCCTGGTGTAGGGAAAACAGCAATTGCAGAAGGGCTCGCTTTAAAAATCGCTGAAGGCAATGTTCCAAATAAATTGAAAAACAAAGAGCTTTACTTGCTTGATGTCGCATCCCTTGTTGCAAACACTGGCATCAGAGGTCAATTTGAAGAAAGAATGAAACAGCTGATCACTGAGCTGAAAGAGCGCAAAAATGTCATTCTTTTCATTGATGAAATTCACCTTCTCGTTGGGGCAGGCTCTGCAGAAGGCTCAATGGATGCAGGTAACATTCTCAAACCCGCTCTTGCCAGAGGCGAGCTGCAGGTTATCGGAGCGACAACACTGAAAGAATACCGCCAAATTGAAAAAGATGCTGCGCTGGAAAGACGTTTTCAGCCTGTCATGGTGCAGGAGCCTACAATTGAACAAGCGATCAGCATTCTGCAAGGAATTAAAGACAAATACGAAGCATACCATGGCGTGACATTCAGCGATGAAGCACTGAAAGCCTGTGTCACTTTATCATCACGCTACATTCAGGACAGACATCTGCCGGACAAAGCGATTGATTTATTAGACGAAGCTGGATCTAAAGCCAACCTGTTAATTGATGATTTGAATGATGAAGATGCAGCTGAACGGCTGACTGCAATTGAAGCAGAAAAAACAAAAGCACTGGAAGAAGAGAATTACGAATTGGCAGCAAAACTCCGTGATGAAGAAATCGCACTGGAGAAAAAACTGAACAGCTCTTCTTCACATTCCGCCGTCACAGTGGAAGCTGAGCACATTCAGGATATCGTAGAACAAAAAACAGGCATTCCTGTGGGAAAACTGCAGGCAGATGAGCAAACAAAAATGAAAGAGCTTGAAGTAAAGCTTCACGAACGCGTTATCGGACAAGAAGCGGCTGTTCAAAAAGTGGCAAAAGCGGTCAGACGCAGCCGCGCCGGCTTAAAATCAAAAAACAGACCAGTCGGCTCCTTCCTCTTTGTCGGACCAACCGGCGTAGGGAAAACAGAGCTTTCTAAAACCCTGGCGGATGAATTATTCGGTACGAAAGATGCCATTATCCGTCTCGATATGAGTGAATACATGGAGAAACATGCCGTATCGAAAATTATTGGTTCACCGCCTGGATACGTCGGTCATGAGGAAGCCGGACAATTAACGGAAAAAGTGCGCCGCAATCCATACAGCATCGTGCTGCTTGATGAGATTGAAAAAGCGCACCCAGATGTTCAGCATATGTTCCTGCAAATTATGGAGGACGGCCGCTTAACGGACAGCCAAGGCAGAACCGTAAGCTTTAAAGACACCGTCATCATTATGACAAGCAATGCAGGCACTGGTGAAAAACAAACGAAAGTCGGTTTCCAATCAGAAGACAGCGTGATTGAAGAACAAACATTAATTGATTCACTCAGCATGTTCTTTAAACCTGAGTTTCTCAACCGATTTGACAGCATCATCGAATTCCGTTCCCTTGAAAAAGAGCATCTGATCAAAATCGTCAGCCTTCTTCTTGGAGAATTGGAAGAAACATTGGCAGAACGAGGCATCAGCTTGAGTGTTTCAGATGAAGCGAAAGAAAAAATCGCTGAGCTGGGTTACCATCCTTCATTCGGTGCGCGCCCGCTCAGAAGAACGATCCAGGAATGGGTTGAGGACGAAATGACTGATCTGCTGCTTGACAATAACGAGATTGCAAGTTTTCACGTCACAGTAGAAAATGATAACATCAAAGTTCAGGCAAAATAAAAATCAGTGGCTTCCTTTTCAGGGAAGCCGCTTTTTATGTGAAATCCTTCTCTCGTCCGAGAACATGTCATTCCATCCCCTGAAGCGCTCATCTCCTTCTTTCTTTAAGGAGGGATGGAGCATGTTTATCTATAATGAATATTTATTTCTATTGTTATACGAAAACCGTTTAGAGAATCAGATACGCACCAATCAATCCCGGCACCTTAAAACCCGCGGCCTTTTTCATGCTGAAAAGCCTGCGTTTGTTTATTTCTCCCTTCTATGTATCTTCCTTGAATATTTCATGAACAATTTCACAATGTCCCTAAAGTTCCAGACACTGATACCGATATTAACCATAGACAAGCTAGTAAAAAAGGATTTGGTGAAAATTATGGATAAAACTTCGATTATCGGTATTATTCTTGCTTTTGTTGCATTGAGTGTGGGAATGGTTCTGAAAGGCGTCAGTTTCGCCGCTCTTGCAAATCCCGCTGCCATTTTAATTATCATCGCCGGAACGATATCAGCGGTAGTCATTGCGTTCCCAACGAAAGAAATCAAAAAAGTGCCTGTGCTGTTCCGTGTGCTATTTAAAGAAAACAAACAGCTGACAATAGAAGAACTCATTCCTATGTTCTCTGAATGGGCTCAGCTTGCACGCCGTGAAGGCCTGCTGGCTTTGGAAGCAAGTATTGAAAATGTAGATGACGCGTTTCTGAAAAACGGTCTCAGCATGGCTGTTGACGGGCAAAGCGCAGAATTTATCAGAGATATCATGACTGAAGAAGTTGAAGCGATGGAGGAAAGACACCAGGCCGGAGCCGCTATTTTTACACAGGCGGGAACTTATGCGCCGACACTTGGGGTGCTCGGTGCTGTTATCGGACTGATCGCCGCACTTTCTCATATGGACAATACAGATGAGCTTGGTCACGCCATCAGTGCCGCCTTTGTAGCCACCCTTCTCGGTATCTTTACGGGATATGTATTATGGCATCCTTTTGCAAACAAATTAAAACGCAAGTCAAAACAGGAAGTCAAGCTCCGTGAAATTATGATTGAAGGCGTCCTGTCCGTTTTAGAAGGACAGGCACCGAAAGTGATCGAGCAGAAACTTTTAATGTACCTTCCTGCGAAGGACCGTTTGAAATTTGCAGAACGAGAAGGAGAGGCGCAAAATGGCGAGAAAAAAGAAGAAGAAGCATGAGGACGAGCACGTTGATGAATCATGGCTGGTTCCTTACGCCGATATCCTTACCCTTCTCCTAGCATTGTTTATTGTGCTGTACGCGAGCAGCTCGATTGACGCAGCTAAATTTCAAATGCTTTCAAAATCATTTAATGAAGTCTTTACAGGCGGGACCGGCGTATTGGATTATTCCAGCGTCACCCCTCCTAAAAATGAGTCAGACGGAATCGACGAAGTGGAAAAGGAAAAAGAAGAGAAAAAGGAAAACAAGAAAGAAAAGGAAAAAGCAGCTGATCAAGAAGAACTTAAAAACGTGCAGAGCCAGGTGGAAAAGTTCATTAAAAATAAAAAGCTGGAGCATCAGCTGGAAACAAAGATGACTAAGGAAGGCCTGCTGATCACGATTAAAGACAGCATCTTCTTTGATTCAGGAAAAGCGACCATCCGCCAGGAAGACATTCCGCTTGCAAAAGAGATTTCAAACCTTCTTGTGATTAATCCGCCGAGAAACATCATTATCAGCGGACATACAGACAATATGCCGATTAGAAATTCAGAATTTCAGTCAAACTGGCATTTAAGTGTGATGAGAGCCGTAAACTTCATGGGGCTTCTGATTGAGAACCCTAAGCTCGATGCCAAAGTGTTCAGTGCCAAAGGCTATGGTGAGTATAAACCGGTGGCCTCCAACAAAACTGCGGAAGGCCGAAGCAAAAACAGGCGGGTTGAGGTTCTCATCTTGCCAAGAGGCGCAGCGGAAACAAATGAAAAATAGTAAAAAAGGAAGCCTGATCTATCACAAGGCTTCCTTTTTTTACTTATTATGAAACTGTTTTGCGTTTAATCCTACTCTTTTTAACATTTCAGTGCACATTTCAACTTCTTCTTCGCTTAATACGCTGATCATTTCATCAATTTCAGCTGCATGATCAGGGAAAATATCATCCAAAAGACTGATGCCTTTTTCGGTAATTTGTGCAAATGTTACTCGTCTGTCTGTAGGCGACGCTTTCCGAATAAGGAGCTCTTTTTGCTCAAGCTTATCTACGACGTAGGTGATGCTCCCGCTGGCCAAGAGAATTTTATCCCCTATCTGCTGCAGCGGCTGATCACCTTTATGATATAACAGCTCCAGCACAGCAAATTCAGTAGGATTCAGTCCATGCTTATGAATATGCTTATTCATATGATCATTAATAGACCGATACGCGCGTGACAGCACGATAAATAACTTCAGTGATTTTTCTGTCATGTCTCAATCATCCTTTTAGAAACCGTTACAGAGAAACATTAATAAACAAATACCGAAATGTCAATAAAAATCTTTCCAATATTTCTCTTCTTTTTTATTATTCATGTGAACAACATATTTTTCTTAATTATTTTGGTTATTTTTTCTTATTAAACAAGAAGAAACAATGATATAATACCTCTAATCAGGTGTATGTTGGAGCGATGCAAATTGAAAATACTAAAAGGCGCCTGCGGGAGAATTAAGCTTTACATTGCACTAGTAGTGATTCCGGCACTCGTCATAAGCTTTTTCGTCTATGAAAAAGAAAAAGAAACAATAGCTGCAGAACATAAGCAAGAAGCCAGTGTTATGCTGAACCTTCACCGCAACAAAATAAATTATTTAATCGGGGAAACAAAAGCGAGAATGACGTCCTTGTCTATCGCTATCGACAGACCGATAGATATGAATAAAATGAAAACTGTTTTGGAAAAAACGTTTGATTCCGAACCAAGGTTTTCCGGTCTTTATTTTCTCAATGCTAAAGGAGATGTCACTGCCAGCGCAACAGAATTAAAAACTAAAGTCAATCTGGCCGACAGATCCTTTTTTACAAAAGCGAAAAAAACAAAAAAGACTGTCATTACAGACAGCTATTCAAGCAGGATCACAGGCCAGCCGATTTTTACAATTTGTGTTCCCGTGCTGGATGAAAAGAAAAATGTCACAGATTATCTTGTGGCAGCTATACAAATTGACTATCTGCAAAACCTGATTAACTTGCTGAGCCCTGATGTCTATATTGAGGTTGTGAACGAAAATAACAAAATGATTTTCTCAAGCGGACAGGCTTCTCACGCAAGAGATCAAAAACCTGTCAGCGGTTATCTTGATGATATCAGCTGGAATATGAAAGTATATCCGAATCCTGTCACAATAGAGGAGCTGAGTAAAAGCCTTGTGCTCCCTCTTTCCTGTATTATAGTCTTGCTGAATATTCTTTTTATTCTTGTACTTTATTATTTGCTGAAGCGGCGGACCCAGCTGGAACGCACGGAAAATGAGCAGCAAAAATTAGAGCTGATCGGAACGCTTGCTGCCAGCACGGCTCACGAAATCCGCAATCCGCTCACCGGCATAAGCGGTTTTATTCAGCTGCTGCAAAAGAAATATAAAGGTGAAGAAGACCAGCTGTATTTTTCAATTATCGACCAGGAGATTAAACGTATCAATCAAATTGTGAGTGAGTTTTTAGTTCTCGGAAAACCGACAGCTGAGAAATGGGAGCTTAACTCGCTTCAGGATATTATCGGAGAAATTATGCCGATCATCTATTCTGAAGGAAATTTATATAATGTGGAGGTAGAGTTAACATTTTTAACTGATAAACCTCTAAAAGTAAAATGTACAAAAGATCATATTAAACAAGTCATTTTGAATGTTGCGAAAAATGGCCTTGAGTCTATGCCGGAAGGTGGCAAACTCACAATTTCCTTAGGAGCAGTTGATAAAAAGGCCATTATAAAAGTGATGGATAACGGTGAAGGGATATCACAGGAAATGCTGGATCATATCTTTCTTCCATTTGTCACTTCTAAAGAAAAAGGAACCGGCCTCGGGTTAGTCGTATGTAAACGGATCGTGCTGATGTACGGAGGTTCCATTCATATAGAAAGTGAAGTACGAAGAGGAACCGAGGTTACCATTACCCTCCCCGTCTCCTCTTCCTAGCCCCCTGACAGTCTCAGGAGGGCTTATTTATTTTCGTGAACGGGTATTTTCATTCTCCTTGCTTACTGCTCCTCCTGAAAAGAAGAATCGGATCAAACGCAAAAGCATTTTCAAAAGCAAAAAGATGAAAAAGAACACCAAAAAGCCTTTTAACCCTTCCGTCGCATCTAAAAACTCCATATTTCCCCGTCCGGTCACTTTTTGCTGAATCTCAATTGCAAATACGATAACAATGATGATCGTTACGGTATAGATAAAGGACAAAGCCGTCAAGCTCCATTTAGAAAGCCATGTAAATACAGCGTGAGTGACAGCGAAAAAGAAGATGCCAAATATTCCAATCACCCAAAAATGCATTTCTTTGTCGGTTAATTGAATGCCAAGCATCCCGCATATCGAAATAAAAGCATCATGAAATTGGTTTATCATTTCAGTAATGACTACCGCCAGTTCTTTCATCAGTTCCCTCTTTCGTATGAAATTTTCCCAGAAAAAAAGAGCGCTTCTGAAAAGCTCTCTCTTTATATATGCATCAGATAGCGCCGCTATTTATGTGCATCATATGCAGGCATGACGTCTCTTCGGGGCCACAAGCCTAATTTCTTCACAAGGCCTTGAATTCCTTTGGAATGTTCGTTTTCTTGCATGAGCTGGTGGTATTCGTTCATTAAAGAATCCAGCTCCTGACTGTGCCTGATTGTGTCATGCCCTGTAAATCCCTGCTTACTAGCGGCGTCTATCATTAACTTTCTTTTTTCATCAATAGACACCAGCAATCTTTCTTGTTCAGAAGAACAGCCCATTCAATTCACCCCTCGCCGCTAAGAAATAGGAAACAAGTTTGATTGGGTTATTGTGCATTATTACAGATTATACTTTATTTGTAAACATATTTTTATTAAATAACTTAATTTTTCATTTATAATAGATATATTGATAGGATTAGAAGAACAATACCCAGACGAAGACCATCTTAAACACACCGGCAGGCAGGAGGAATGCTAAATGAAGAAAAAAAAAGCGATAATGCTCGGTGCGGCAGGCGGAAAAGCTATTCTGAAAAGGAAAACCCGCAAAAAATTAATCAATCATATCACGATCTTTTGTCAAATGCTTCGCGATTGGCGAAACGGTGACTATCCCCGTTCACAGATTAAAACACTGTTGCTTCTGACAGCTGCTATCTTTTATATCATCATGCCGATTGATATGATTCCGGACTTCGTGCTCGGTTTAGGAATTCTTGACGATGCTGCCGTTCTCGGTTTGATTTGGACGCTGGTCAAAAAAGAAATGTCCCAATACGAAGAATGGCGTTTACGATAAGAAGAAAAAGCCCCGCCTTTATGGACGGGGCTTTTTCTTCTTATTGGTTCACGCTGTCTTTTTCATAAATCGGAACCCAGCCTTCAGATGTTACAAAGATCCGCACCGCCACAACTTTTCGATCCTCTTGAAGCGTGAAATAATGGCGGATATTTTCAGGTACCGAGATTAAATCTCCAGGGTTTAAACGGACATCAAAAAATGTGCCGTCCTTGCCTTGAATGACGAAAATTCCGTGTCCGCTTACAATAAAACGGACTTCATCGTCTGTATGGTGATGTTCTCTTTTAAAGTTTTCAAGCAGTTCATCCAGTTTCGGATTTGCGTCAGACAAAGAAATAACATCTTGGGCTTTGTAGCCGCGGCGGGCTGAGATATCTTTAATTTCAGCGTCGAAGGTGTCAAGAATTTGCTGTTTTTCTTCTTCAGACAGGGCATATTTTTCTGAAAGCTGTTCAGGGAGCTTGGCGATATCCCATTGCTCATAGATCACCTCTTGGCTTTCCAGAAAGCTTGCCACTTCCTCTTGATTTTCAATCGTTGTATTTGCATCATCATGAATTCTAATTGTTGCCATTTGCGGTTCCCCCTTTTATTTAACCAGCTGATGCTGGAGTGTTTTCAGCTTCAAATGATAGCTGAATAAAAATTCATATGCTTCAAGCACTCTTTTCGCTTCAAATGCTGTTCTTCCCCAAGCAGTAATGCCATGGTTCCGGATCAGGACAGCTCCTGAATCTCCAGTAACCTGATCCGCGAAAAGCGCTGCGAGAGTCGGAATATGAGCCGGATTTTCTATAATTGGAATGGACACTTCTGCATTCTCTTCCCACAGGCCAAGCGCTTTTATAATTTCTTGACCTTTAAAAGTGATTTGATTTTGATCTCCATACAGCTCTGAGATGACGTTATTGTTGACCGTATGAACATGAAGACAGCATCCGGCATTTGTTTTATTGTACAGATGCGTATGCAAAAGCGTTTCTGCTGACGGTTTCAGATGATGTCCGCTTTCGGCAGGCTCTCCGTTCTGATCCACCAACAGGAAGTCTTCATCCGTTTCTTTTCGTTTATCTTTTCCGCTCGCCGTTACGAGAAATTGCAATGGCTCATCAGAAACCTTGATGGACAGGTTGCCGCTGGTCGCCGGAAACCAATCTCTTTCTGCCAATTCCCGTTTCACTTCGGCAAGCTCGCGCCAGCGCTCTTGTTTTGCAGCCATTTCTTTACCTCCGTTACGTCTTCAATCGCTTTCTTTATTTCGTGAAAATCATGGTATGGGATATGATTCAGATGATGCTCCTTGCATTCATTTAATAAATAATCCCTTGCAAAGCAAAGATCAGACAGCTTTGCCGCCTCTACATCGGTAACGGAGTCACCGATCATGATGATATATTGATCAGGCTCAGAAAGCTCGTTCATAACAGTCGGCTTGCAGCACCCGCATTGATTTGTGCATGTGCCTTTGCAAGAATGAGGCCAATCAATATGAATGAATTCGTTCTCAAATGACGCACGGTTGCAATAAATATGATCTTTCTCAACAATTCCTTCAAGCAGCGGATAGACAAAAAAGTCCATCCCCCCGCTTACGACATAAAACGGGAGTTCATGCTTGTTAACAAATGCGACAAATTCCCGAAAGCCGTCCCGGATTTTTGCGTCTTCTAATACGAATCTCGTAATCTCCTCTTTTAAGCTGCTCGGCAGAAGGCCGAACATTCGTCCGACGCCTTCTTGGATCGACATCGTTTTGGAGAGCACGCCGTCTTTTAACGCCGTCCACTCCGGCGGAGCGAATGTTTTCATAATGTTTATAATGTTGTCGTTCATCGTGATGGTTCCATCAAAATCACATATAATTAACGGTTTTTGAGTCGTCATACGGCTTCAGCCTTTCCCCATTTATCAAGCGCAAGCTTCAAATCTTCGCATTGACCGGCTTTTTCTTCAATCGGCTCCGCCTCCAAAACCGCATCAATAATAGCTCTGAACGCTTTGCCCCCGCCTTGGGCGCCGTTTGGATGTCCGTGTATGCCTCCGCCGGCGTTAATAATATGATCAATGCCAAAATCACGCATGAGGAGCGGAACCATACCAGGGTGAATACCGGCGGACGGAACGGCAAATGTCTGGTTAAAGACATCTTCTCTTACGCATTCTTCATGAATCGCCAGCGCGTCTTCTTTCGGAAGCGCAACTGAGCCATATGGAGAAGGAAACAGACTGAAGTCAGCGCCGCAATATCGGTTTAATTTTCCGAGCAAAAGGGCATGGGAAAACCCGTACAACGGTGAGGATGTAAATGCCCCGCTGACTGCTGGGTGCGCCATAATGGGGATTGATACGTCCGGATCTTCCGCAAGGCTTTGCATGACGTCCAGACCGTAAGCGAAGACATTCAATAAAAGCGCATCCGCTCCCAACTCAGCGGCGCGTCTTGCTTTATCTTTAAGCTCAGCCGTTCTTCCAGTCAAATTCACTGCATACAGCGTTTTATGGCCGGTCTGCTCGTATGTTTCTTTCAAAATTTGTTTTCCCTCTGTAATTCTTGTTTCAAAAGGTGCTAAACCCGTCTCAAAGAAAATTTCATCGTCTTTGATTAAGTCAACCCCGCCTAGCGCCTGCTGCCTGAGCTGTTCTTTAATATCACTCAGGTCCCTTCCGATGACCCCTTTAAAAATGCTCATTAACAGCGGTCTTTCAAACTCTCCAAGCATCTTCCGGATGCCGTATACGCCAAACTTCGGGCCCGGAAGTGTTCGCTTAAACGCTTCAGAAAATTCGAGATCTATTAACTTGATTTTTCCGTCCAGCGACAGCTTGCCAAACACAGTTGTCAGCAATGCCGGAATATCCTGTGAGAAATTTACCTCGGGATAGGCAATTGTGATAACCGCTTGTTTTCCTGGTGCAAGATGTCCCTCTCTCTCCTCGACCTTTACAACCCGTCCCTTATGCTTTTGCATCTGCTCCTGCTTCACCAGAGGCAGATCAGTCCAAGAGCCCACCGTCAATCCTGTTGCGATTTGTTCTGCTTTTTTCTCCGTGTCGGCTCCCGGCTCGGTCAGGAGATATGTTGCTAATAATTCACTCATGCCAGAGCTCCTTTCATTTTTTAACCCATATAAAAAACCTCTTCAAACAGCAATGCGTCTAAAGAGGTTTCGTTTCTCGTCCGAATCTTATCTCTCAGCCGCCAGCTGCAAGAATTAGCACCGTGCTTTACAAGTCGGTTGCCGGGCTTCATCGGGCTCGTCCCTCTGCCTGCTCTTGATAAGAAAATATAGATTTTATAAATTATTTTGAATTATCCCACCGTTAAAGAATCTTGTCAATGCTTTTTTGGGTAAACAGGTTTAGTTTGCCAATTCGATGAGCTGCTTCTTTAAGCCTAGCTTCACTCGTTAAGAGCCCCACTCTGACATACCCCTCGCCATATTTACCAAAGCCGTTTCCTGCTGCAACCGCCACATTCGCTTTTTCAAGCAAGAGATCTGAGAATTGCTCAGAGCTATAGCCTTCAGGCACCGGCAGCCACGCGAAAAATGAACCCGCAGGCGCTGTTACATCCCAGCCAATTTCCCTGCATGCCGCTATCCAAGCGTTGCGCCTGCTTTCATACCGGGCATTTTGCTCCGCTACGCATGTCTGCTCAGATAAAAGTGCCGCCTCGGCAGCCTGCTGGGTTGCTTTGAAAAGACTGACAAACATATGGTCTTGATAAAGATTGATCGCTTCTATGACCGAGGCGTTACCAACTGCAAAACCGACCCGCCAGCCCGCCATATTATATGTTTTGGACAGCGTGTAAATTTCTATTCCGATATCCTTAGCGCCTTCAGTCTGCAAAAAGCTTAAAGGCTTGTGTCCGTCAAAGCCCACTGCACCGTAAGCAAAATCATGGACCACACAGATTTCGTTTTCTTTCGCAAAACTCACCGTTTCTCTAAAAAATTCTGCGGTAGCGACGGCTCCAGTCGGATTATTCGGATAATTCAAGTACATCAGTTTCGCTTGTTCTCTTACGTCAGGGGAAATGCTTGCGTATTCAGGAAGAAACGCATTTTCCTTAGTGAGCGGCATCATTTCCATATTCGCTTTCGCAAGCGTGACACCGGACCAATAATCTGGATAGCCAGGGTCAGGAACCAAAATCGTATCCCCCGGATTTAGCAGGCATTGCGGCAGCTCGACAAGACCGGCTTTCCCGCCGAATAATACGGCTACTTCAGTTTCCGGATCAAGCTGAACGCCGTATTCTCTTTTATAAAATGCAGCCGCTGCTGATTTAAGACTGTGCGAACCTCGAAATGAGGAGTATTTATGATTTTCAGGCTGAGCAACGGCTCGCTTCATTTCCTCAACAATATGCTCAGGCGTCGGCTGATCCGGATTCCCCTGCCCCAAATTGATGACATCATGTCCTTCCTTCAGCTTTAGGTTCACTTTCTGCACAAGAGAAGCAAAGAATTGTTTAGGCAGTTCCTGCAGCACTTGAGAATGTTCAAATTTCATCTGTTTTCACCTTCTAAAAAAATCTTGAAATGATAGTCCAGTATCATATATGGTTAAATGAAAAAAGTAAAGAAAAATATGGGGTGTTAAAAAATGAAATGGACCATATCTTGTCTTCAATTTGATATTTCATACGGAAAACCTTCAGAAAATATAAAAAAGGCTGAATCTTTAATTGAAAAAGAGAGTAAAAATGCTGACGTTCTTGTTCTCCCTGAATTATGGACGACTGGTTACGACCTTGCCAAACTTGATCAGCTTGCTGATGAAGACGGGCTCACTGCTCAAAGCTGGCTGCAAAAAACCGCAAAAAAACACGGGGTTCATATTGTCGCAGGATCTGTTGCTGTCAGAAAGGGTTCTGATGTTTATAATACAATGTTCATCGCAGATAAGGAAGGACGAATCATTAAAGAGTACAGCAAAGCCCATCTTTTTCAGCTGATGGATGAGCATGAGTATTTATCAGCCGGTTCCGAGGACGGATACTTCGAGCTTGAAGGCGTCAAAAGCTCAGGACTGATCTGTTATGATATCCGTTTTCCGGAATGGATCAGAAAACATACGACTAAAGGCGCTAACGTGCTGTTCATTTCTGCGGAATGGCCTCTGCCCCGTCTTGATCATTGGAAAAGCCTGCTTATTGCGAGGGCTATTGAGAATCAATGCTTTGTCGCTGCCTGCAATTGCACAGGATCTAATCCCGATAATGAATTCGCCGGGCACAGCATGATTATTGACCCTTGGGGACGCATATTGGCCGAGGGCGGCCGTGAAGAAGGCATTGTCAGAGCGGAAATTGACCTTCAAGAAAGCGTTGAGGTGCGGGGAAAAATTCCTGTTTTCGATGATATCAGAAAAGATTTATATTAAAAAATATATTGACAATTCAATCACACACCTGTTACTATGTTCATCAACTGATAAATTAGAATTGTTTAACAAGTGAATATATTCTCTTATCGAGAGTTGGGCGAGGGATTGGCCTTTTGACCCCAACAGCAACCGACCGTAATTCCATTGTGAAATGGGGCGCATCTTCTTGGCGCCGAGACTGAGATCTCGTAAGGCACGGTGCTAATTCCATCAGATTTGATCTGAGAGATAAGAGAGGCGGGACATGATTGTTAAGCCTCCTTCTCTCTGAGAAGGAGGCTTTTTTACGGCCATTCGCGGCACACATAACAAGATATTACATAACTGGAGGTAATGACGATGGCAGTCACAAAAACACCTTTATACGAAGCGTTAAATGAAAGCTCCGCTGTCGCACTCGCGGTGAAACTCGGCTTATTTCAAAGCAAAAGCACACTGACATGCCAGGAGATCGGCGACGGAAATTTAAACTACGTCTTTCATATTTATGACCAAGAAAATGACAGGGCTTTGATCATTAAACAGGCGGTTCCTTATGCAAAAGTTGTCGGGGAAAGCTGGCCGCTGACAATCGATCGGGCAAGAATCGAAAGCAGCGCACTGATCCGTCAGGGTGAACACGTCCCTCACCTCGTACCGAGAGTTTACTATTCAGATACTGAATTGGCGGTTACGGTCATGGAGGATCTTTCACATATGAAGATCGCTAGAAAAGGACTTCTTGAAGGTGAAAATTATCCAAATCTGTCACGAGACATTGGCGAATTTTTAGGAAAAACGCTTTTTTACTCTTCTGATTACGCACTTGAGCCTAAGGTAAAAAAACAGCTTGTTAAACAATTTACAAATCCTGAGCTCTGCGATATTACCGAAAGACTCGTATTTACAGATCCTTTCTTTGATCATGATACAAATGAATTTGAGGAAGAGCTTCGTCCATATGTTGAAAAGCTTTGGAAAAATGACAAGGTCAAAGTTGAAGCGGCTAAGCTGAAAAAGTCATTTTTAACATCTGCCGAAACGCTGATTCATGGCGATCTGCATACAGGAAGCATTTTTGCCAGCGAGCTTGAGACAAAGGTGATTGATCCTGAATTCGCTTTTTACGGACCAATCGGTTTTGATGTTGGCCAATTTATCGCCAACTTATTGTTAAATGCACTCAGCCGTGACGGTGCTGATCGAGAGCCATTATATGAACATGTAAAACAAGTGTGGGACACGTTTCAAACAACATTCAGTGAAGCCTGGGAGAAAAACAGTCTCGATGTGTATGCCAAAATCGACGGTTATCTTGCTGATACGCTCAGCCATATTTTTGAAGAGACAATTGGGTTTGCCGGCTGCGAACTGATACGCCGCACCGTTGGTCTTGCTCATGTGGCAGATCTGGATACAATCGTACCGTTTGATAAGCGAATCGAAAGAAAACGGCTGGCGCTGGAAACCGGTACTGCCTTCATCGAAAAACGTTCACAATTAAAAACCATAACGGATGTTATTGAATGTTTTAAGTTACTTGTAAAGGAATGATTCACCCATGACCAATTCATTTGCTGTTCCGCGTTCTGTTGAATGGAAAGAAACAGCCATTAAGATTTTAAATCAGCAAAAGCTTCCTGATGTTACGGAATATTTGGAGCTGACAACGAAAGAAGAAGTATTTGACGCGATTGTCTCACTTAAAGTTAGAGGAGCCCCGGCGATCGGCATTACGGCAGCATTTGGGCTCGCGCTGGCGGCAAAAAACATCGAAACTGATAATGTGGCGGAATTCCGCTGCGAATTGGATAACATCAAAAATTATTTGAACAGTTCAAGGCCGACAGCAATCAATTTATCATGGGCGCTCGAGAGACTAAACCATTCAATTCAAAACGCCATTTCTGTAAATGAAGCAAAAACCAATCTTGTCCATGAAGCGATTCAGATTCAAGTCGAGGATGAAGAAACGTGCCGTATGATCGGCCAAAACGCGCTTCAGCTTTTCAAAAAAGGCGACAAGATTATGACAATCTGCAATGCCGGTTCTATCGCGACAAGCCGCTATGGAACCGCGCTTGCCCCGTTTTATTTGGCGAAACAAAAGGATTTGGGGCTTCATATTTATGCTTGTGAAACCAGACCGGTTCTTCAAGGTTCACGGCTTACTGCTTGGGAACTGATGCAGGGCGGTATTGACGTCACTCTGATTACGGACAGCATGGCAGCCCATACGATGAAAGAAAAACAAATTTCTGCCGTCATCGTTGGCGCGGACCGAATTGCAAAGAACGGAGATACCGCGAATAAAATTGGCACTTACGGACTTGCTATTTTAGCAAACGCCTTCGATATTCCGTTTTTTGTAGCAGCACCTTTATCTACTTTTGACACAAAAGTAAAAAGCGGGGCTGATATCCCGATAGAGGAACGGGACCCCGAAGAAGTCAGGAACATTTCCGGCGTCCGAACCGCTCCGGCTGAAGTGCCTGTCTTTAATCCTGCTTTTGATATTACACCACACCATCTTATTTCTGGGATCATCACTGAAAAAGGGATTATGACCGGTTCCTATGAAGAAGAAATTGAACAGCTGTTTACAGGCGAAAAGGTTCATTAAAAAACCGCTGAAGACTTTGCTCATATTGGGCCGAGTCAGCGGTTTTTTTGTTTGCTCATATTCATATCGATTATTTCATCTTTTTGAGCGCTGGATAAGATATGCAGTTTTACAAGCAGCTCGGCAAAAACGGCAATTTTCTCAGAGCGGCTCGGCTTCAATTGCTTTGTCCTCCTCTTTCATCAGACCAACTTTTTTAACTTAGTAAAATCATATGTCGGCGGCGAAAAAAGGGAACGTGCCATATGTTTTATTTTTCTTTATAGGAGATTTGCTCGATGCTAAGCAAATAAGCTTTGATGTCAGTTTTACTTCCGGCATACCCTGTTAACGTGCTGTTTTTGCCGATCACTCTGTGGCACGGAACAAATATCGGCAGGTCATTTCGTTTATTTGCCTGTCCGACAGCGCGCACTGCTTTCGGACTTCCGACCGCTACGGCAATGTCAGCATAGCTTCGTGATTCGCCATACGGAATCATGGCAAGCGTCTCCCATACTTTTTGCTGAAAAGGCGTGCCCTTTTGGCTCAATGGCAGTGAGAATATCTTTCTTTCTCCCGCAAAATATTCGTGAAGCTGCTTTTTCGCTTCTGCCAAAAAAGCCGTCTCCAACTGCTCCGTATTCTCAACAGATTCTTTCCACTGCATCAAATCTTCCTTACTGAGGAAGAGACGGGTGATGCTGCCTTCTTCCTCGACAATTGCGAGCTCCCCGAGCGGCGTTTCCGCTGTCGTATAGTAATTCATTCGTCTAACCTTCTTTCTTCAAAATTCTGCCTGACGGGAAGTGTAAGATGAAAAACAGTCCCCTTTCCTTCTTCACTTTCCACCATTATTTTGCCTTGATGTTCTTCAATAATTTTATAGCTTACCATAAGCCCGAGTCCAGTTCCCCGTTCCTTTGTTGTATAAAATGGTTCTCCGAGACGCTTTAATTTATCCTCTGTGATTCCGACTCCTTCGTCTTTCAAAGATATAAGAATATGATCTTGATCAGCTTTTTTGATCGTCACATAAATATTGCCGCCGTCAGGCATGACTTCGATGGCGTTCTTTAATATATTGATAAAAACCTGTTTCAGCTGATTCGGTTCACAGTATATCGGCGGAATGTCGCCGACTAAATCCAGATGCATTTGTACGTTGCTGAGATTGGCTTGCGCGTTAAGAAGGTCTAATGTGTCTTTCATAATTTGTGTCACATGTTTTTCCTCATACATGATAGCCTGGGGCTTGGCTAAAATTAAAAACTCTGTGATGATGGATTCGATGCGCTTTAATTCTGAGGTGATGACGTTGAAGTAAAGAGAATAGTCTCCCTCCACACTCCCTTTCAGGAGCTGAATGAAGCCTTTAAGAGCTGTCATTGGATTTCTGATTTCGTGAGCGATGCCGGCGGCGAGTTCTCCAACGACATGGAGAGTATCAGATTTGCGAAGACGCTCTTCCAGTTCTTTTCGCTCTGTGACATCTTTAAAGATAGCCAGGTTCATATTTTGAATAATATTTCGTTTAAACGAAAATTCTAGTTTTCGATTATCATTGCTGCTCAGCAAAAATGGAATCTCATTGTCCATTTCATCGAAATTAATCTGCCTTGCCGGCGATGCCAGATTTTCTATTTCATAGGAAGAAATAATATCAAGCAGGCTGTGTTTTTTCAGTTCTTCATGCGGCAGGCCCAAAATATTGCTCGCTAACGGGTTGGCGTCGATGATTCGGTACTGATTGTCGAATAATACGTTGCCGTCCATTGAGCCGTTGAACACTTTTCTGAATTTGAGCTCGCTTTCCCGAAGCTCCTTTTCCATCCGCTTTCGGTCACTGACATTTCTTAAAATTGTTAAGTGCTGGTTTTCAAGTATTGTCCGCTTTGAAGTGAATTCAAGCTCTTTGAACTGCCCGTTGCCCATTTGAAACAGCATCTCTTCTCTGATCTCACCGTATTTTGCATATTTTCTCTTCGTCAAGCTGTATTTCTGCTGAGAGTCTACGAGAAAATCACACAGCTTTCTTTTTAACAGCAAATTCATCGGCAGCTCAAAAATTTTACAGGCTGACTGATTGGCCTTAACGATTCTTCCGTCATTCGACCAGATGATAATGGCGTCCATGGCGTTTTCAAAAATTTCTCTGAAGCGCTCCTCACTTTTAAATAGCTGGAGCTCCATGGACCTCTTCTCTGTGATATCCCGCATAATCGACATATAAAAACCGCTGATGATATTAGACGTAATCGTAAATTCAAACAGCTTCTGATCTCCTGAACGAAGCCTGACAGGCAGCTCGCCTTTTGCTTTTCCCTTTCGATAAAGCGTGTGCCAAATATTATCGAAATCTTTTCGCGATCCGCTGTCTATGAATTGATACAGCGACAAATGTGACAGCTCATTCTGGTCGATTTCAAAGCTTTTGCAAAAGGACAGATTGGCATCAATAAAGCCGCCGTCTTTATCAAATAAGACGATTCCGTCGACAGCTCTGTCAAACAAGTCCTTAAAAAGCTGTTCATTCATGGAAAATTCCCGCTCCAAAATTTTCTTTGAAGAAATGTCTCTCATAACGACAAAAAAGAAATCCTCGCCAATCCCTCTTTTGGCAAGAAACTCAATATATTTTGTCGCTCCGCTGTCCAGCCTGATCGGAACCTCCTTCCACAGAAAACCTTTCTTAAAAAACTTCTTTACGGAAAGGTCCAGCTCATCCTTTGGAATAGAAAACAAAAAATCAAAAACGGAACGCTTTTTCAAACCTTCCGCATCTACTTGAAGCATCCTCGCTGTTGCTTCATTTGCCTGCACGATTTTCATTTCATTATCGCATATAAAAATAGCATCGAGCGTATTGTTCACAATCACTTGATGCTGATGTAATTCCTTTTTCAGCCGATCATTTTCTTGTTTGAGGCGCTTCAGTTCCTCTTTCAGATCTGAATTTGTCTCGACATCGAGAGTTTCCATGCGTAAACACTCCTTCTTCAAAACCTATCCCTCAATATTTCTACATATTGCATGAACTTCCTTCATTCGCCCTATACATTTCAGAAAATTTCAGCGTGATTACATAAAGAAGACATTTTCAACGATCCTTACTGTCACTTTACATCGTCCTAACAATCAGACGTTTTTTCAAATCCTTTTTGATCTTTTATTTTAAAATAAATACCAACAGGGAATAATCTTTTAGTGACTGATTTAAAGAGAAGGTGATGCTATGAGTAAATCGCGAGACAGTTATTTTGACAATGCAAAATTCTTATTGATATTCCTTGTTGTTTTCGGTCATATTCTTCGATCTTTTATTCATGATAACAATTTTATGCTCTACCTCTACAAGTTCATTTACACGTTCCACATGCCTGCCTTTATTCTTGTATCCGGTTATTTCGCCAAAGGTTTTAAACGCGCCGGATATGTGAAAAAGCTGGCGGTCAAGCTGATTATTCCATATTTGATTTTCCAAAGCATCTATTCCGTCTTTTATTACATTATTCAAGACGAAAGCATGACAAATGTGAATCCGATTGATCCGCAATGGTCGTTATGGTTTCTGGTAAGCTTATTTTTCTGGAATATCCTGCTCTATCCTTTTTCAAAGCTTTCTCAGCATTGGGCGCTGTTTGTCAGCTGCGGCATCGCCGTGCTGATCGGCTATCTCGACTTTGTCAGCAGCACACTGAGCCTGTCCCGGACATTTGTATTCTTGCCGATGTTCCTTGTCGGATTTTACTCGAATAAACATCACTTTGATTTACTGAGATCAAAACGAGGCAAACAGATTGCGCTCGGTGTGCTCGCCGCCGTATTTGTCATCTGCTGGGGCATCGATTTTGACTATTCATGGCTGTTCGGCTCTAAGCCGTACTCATCATTTGGCGATGTCACCTTGGCAAGCGGCCTCTCCCGAATCGGTTGGTATGTACTTGCCTTTGCGGCAACCTTTAGCTTTTTAGCGCTTGTTCCGCAAAAACGCTATTTCTTTACTAAGTGGGGAACAAGGACATTTTACGTATACCTGCTCCATGGATTTATCATTAAAACACTCAGGCAGGTCGGGCTTGAGGATGGACTCACTGACTATCAAAACTTAGTCATCCTGCTGCTCTTAACTGCAGCCCTTACCTCCATTCTCTCAAGCAATTTCGTCAAAACGGTTGCTCAGCCGTTCATTGAACTGAGAATGACTGGCTTGCTGCAGCTAGTCAGAGGAAGCAGCAAAAATGCCTATTTAAAATAGCATAACACCTCTTAAGCGGCATGCCGCCTAAGAGGTGTTTTTTATTTTTGTTTTTTCTCTTTTTTCTTTTTCGGCTTTGTTACTTCAAGGGTTTCAATGATTTTCCCGGCGTTATAATCCCCAAGCTCACTTGAGAATTCTTCCTCAAGCACCTTCTTATTCATCGGCTTTTTATGATTCTGCATGTCTTTGCTGTGCTGGTTCTTTTTCATGATCACGCGCCTCCTTGCTGACCTTGTTTGGAATTGCGATTGGCCCCTCGGAAATTCGGGTCGTCGTGATATTGAGTCTTATATGCATTTCTGTCCATACTCTCAGTCGGTGTATTGTTATTTTTTATGGCTTCATTGACCTCAGCCTTACGTTTCATAGAAATCCTCCTCGCCAGTATTTTCTAATTTTTATTTCGCTTGAAAATGCAGGCCAGCTATTAACTGCAGCTGTTTATGTTAGGTTCTCCAACTGGTCCCGGGTCACACATCTTTTTTTTGGCAATAAAAAAACACCGCAAATGCGGTGTTTAATTATCCGATAATCACTCTTTCCTTCGGATAATGGTAATTTGCTTCAATTTCTTTTCTTCCGATCAGATAAAGGAAAGTCAATATTCCGATCCGCCCGATAAACATTACGATCATAATGACACATTTTCCTACGTTGCTCAAATCAGCGGTAATGCCAAGGGACAGACCAGTCGTTCCAAAGGCCGAACATACCTCAAACAAAAGCTCCAGCAGAGAATGCTTTTCTGTCACTGTTAGGATCAGTGTCGCTCCAAAAACGAGCAAAATCGCCATCATTGTGACAACAAGAGACTTCATCAGATCTGCTGGGTGCAGCTCCCGTTTGAATACTTTTACCGCTTTATTGCCGCGTGCAAAATGAAACAGCGCAAGCAGATTCAAGGCAAAAGTTGTTGTCCTTATGCCTCCCCCGACTGAGCTTGGTGACGCACCGATAAACATCAGCGCGCACATAAAAAACAACGTGGGATCCGACAGCTGGCTGATATCAATTGTTGCAAGCCCGCCGCTTCGGGTAGCTGTTGATTGAAACAAGGATAGAAACAAAATATCATGCCATGCCTTTCCTGCAAACGAGTGGCTTGCTTCCAGCGCATAGATGCCGATGGCGCCAAACACTACGAGTGAGCCAAACATAATGGTCGTGATTTTTGTAAAAAGCGTAAACGGATATCTCCGATGCTTTGAAAACAAGAAGTCCTTTACTTCGACAAGCACCGGAAAGCCGATCGCTCCGAATATGATCAAAAGCATCGTAATAAACTGCACAAAATAATCATGGCGGAATGGAACCATGGAATTTCCTGTTATATCAAACCCGCCATTTGTGGTAGCGCTGACACTTGCAAAAAACCCGTGTAAATAAGCTTCCTGAAAGGAATCATAGTAGGTTAAAAAATAAGTGCCAAGTATGATTCCTCCAAAAAATTCAATCCACAATATAAGAAAAAGAACCTGCTTCATTAAATTGACAATACCCGAAAACTGGGATTGGTTTTGGTCTACCATAATCAATTTCCGTTCTTTAAGGCCGATTCTTTTTCCCATGATCAGCCAAATAAACGTTCCGAGCGTCATAATCCCGATTCCGCCAAATTGCAGAACGAATGCCAAAATAAAAATGCCTGTAGTGCTGAATGTATCAGCTGTATCCACAACCGTCAGCCCCGTGACGCTGACTGAACTGACAGCCGTAAAAAGCGCGTCAATAAAAGTCCAATCCGCTCCCTGCTTATGGGCAGCCGGCAGGCTCAGCAATATCAGGGCCACAGTTACTGCGAGAAAGTAATATAATGCAATCAGCTGGGCCGGAGATAATGCCTGTATCAATTTTCCAAGCTTTACTCTCATGTGAAATCCTTCTGCCTCTCTTTTAAAGTACGGTAATTATTCTAAAGATATTAGATCCATTTTTAAAGGCTTTTGCGAAACATTTTCTTAACTTGCATATTTTTTTATTATTTTAGTCAAAGTGAAACAGAAAAAAAACCTCTGAGGGTTCTCAGAGGAAGGATGTTTTTATTTTATTTAGCTTCTAATCGTCTGATTCTTTCATCTAAATCAGGGTGAGTAGAGAAAAGCGATGACCGCTTCTTGCCATTAATCTTTAGTGTTTGGACAGCTGTCTGATCTTCTTCCATGATGCGGGAAGAATAGCTCTTAAGCGTTCGAAGAGCATGAATCATCTTATCCTTGCCGGCAAGATCCGCTCCTCCCCGGTCAGCATGGAATTCACGGTGGCGTGAATACGCAAAAACAACGAGGCTTCCGAGAATTGAAAAGACAATCTGAAACACAATCATTGCGATAAAATGAACAATCGGAGCAAGATCTTCCTTAACAAAGCGGCTCGCGATCCATGCAGCGATCCGTGATAAAAAGACGACAAAGGTATTCACAATACCTTGTAAAAGCGTCATTGTCACCATATCACCATTTGCAATATGAGCGACCTCATGGGCAAGCACGCCTTCAACCGCAGCATCATCCATTTGATCAAGCAGGCCTGACGACACAGCGACAAGAGAGCGGCGTTTTGAAGGGCCAGTCGCAAACGCATTCACTTCGGATGAGCGGTAAATTCCGACCTCCGGCATCTTCGTTAAGCCGGCAGAGCGGCTTAATCTATAAACACGGTCAACCAATTGCTGCTCTTCATGGCTAAGTGTATGTTTTTCCGGATTCAGCACTCTGACGCCCATCATTGTCTTTGCCATCCATCTGGACATCGCAAGAGACGTAAAGGAACCGACAAAACCGACGACTAAACTGAATACAAGAAGCGCAATAGGATCTATACCGCCATCAGCTGTAAAGTACGTCCCAACTCCAGTGACAGAGCTTATGACAGATAAAACAATTCCGATCGTTGTAAGCACCAAAATATTCGTTAAAATAAACAGAAAAATTCTTTTCGCCATAATAACCTCCGTTATTTTTAAGATCAAATGAACCTGTATATTTAAATTATAAAACATCTGTTTGAAAATGCAAGGATTTAGACGTATGATGTTAATGTATTACTGACGCTTTAATAGTGCATTTATACATAGAGATTATATCCGCGTCAAATTGTCTTGAAGAGGTGAACAATGAATATTTTTAAACTCACTCGAATTGAGATGGTACGGCTGCTCTATTCCCTTAAAGGCCTGGGAGACATTAGCCCGCTCGACATCCTCGTTAAATCGGCGAATATGTCAGCGGAAGAAGCGGCAAGCCATCTTCAAATTCCAGAATTTCTTACAAGATATGAACGAAAAAAACAGAAAAAAGAATACGGGCTTTCAACCAACGAAATCGTTGAGCTTGGCAATTTATGCGAGCTGACTTCGTTAAAGTCAACCGCGATTCAAAATTGGGTGAAACGCGATATCAAAGACCTCATTGGCCATCCTGAGCTGGGTAAAAAGTATTCAGTTGAACAGGCAGTGATTCTTTTAATTGTACGTGACCTAAAATCCATTTATGACTTTGAACACATACGAGCTATCTTAAAAGTTGCTTTTAACACCATCTCAGACAGATCTGATGATGTCATCAGCCCGTTAGCGTACTATGAAAGCTGCGCGCATGTGCTGCATGCCATTTATCACCAAGATACTCCTTCCATGAAGGAATCAAACCTCCAGCAGATTGTCGAACAGGAAACAGACCTTCTTCGTCACCATTTTGAAGAGCTGAGTGACGCCCAATGGGTCAAAATCAGGCAGATTATTGCCATTACAGTTCTCTCCATTTTGACGTTCCATATTCAGGCGACCGCGAACAAAATGACCGCTGACATACTGTAATCAGGAGGTACCCCGGCAAATTGCCGGGGGTTTCTTATTCCCCCACAACAATTGCCAGCATAAATAAACCCCGTACATTTCAAACTAAATACGCATTAAGAATTTCTTAATAGAAAAAGGAGATGAAAAAAGATGGCGAGCAGAAATAAACTCGTTGTTCCAGGGGTGGAGCAGGCACTAGACCAATTTAAACTTGAAGTGGCTCAAGAATTCGGTGTGAACCTTGGTTCTGATACAGTTTCACGCGCTAACGGCTCTGTAGGCGGGGAAATGACAAAGCGTCTGGTTCAGCAGGCACAATCACAGCTAAATGGCACAAATAAATAAACTCAGGACTCTATTCGCCGGGGGCACTCGGCGAATCTTCTGTTTGAGCTGATTCATTATTGCTGCTGTAGCCATTTGGGTTACGGTGGTAAGAAGCATTATCCCGATTAGATGAGGAATGATCCTTTCCTTTTTCACCGTTATTCCAATTTTTACGATTTTTGCTATTCTTGCTATTCTGTTCACCATTGTCTTCTTCTTCATTTCCGTTATCTTGAGGAACTTGTGTAGGGGTTTGCTCAGTATCCCCATCTTTTTCAACTTTCGTGTTCTCATCTGATTCCTTTACATCTTTATTCTGTTCACTATCATCATTCTGCGTGTCAGTTGTATCTTCTTTCTGTGAATCCGTATCATCCAGCTGTTCATTTTCTCCTTGTTTGCTGTCCTGATCGTCTGTCTGATTCTTGTTTTCTTCCTCGCTGCCGGTATTTTTTTGATCCTCTTCCCCGGATTTTTGAGAATCTTCATTTGGATCTTTCATGTTATTCTTTTCATTCGATTTTATGTAGCTGCCTGTTGATACGCCTTCCTTTTTTGCTTTTTCTCTCGTTTTCATATCTGTTTCGAGAGATTCCATGCGGTATGTCGTTTTATATTTTTCCGTTACATCATTCAGCTGTTTTTTTACTCCTGATTTATATGTATCGTCATCCGTATTTTCATAAACAGTGGAAATCAATATTTCTTTCGATTCCTTTACATATCCATGCTCGCTGCAATCCGTAATAATATCGTCTATCACCTTTTTAAAATCAGTCTCCTCCCAATCATCGATGTCACTGATAACCTTCTTGCCGTCATCATTTAAGGGCGTCAGTTCGATCACTTCGTAATCGCTGTTTAACGCCATTTCGAAGCTTGGATTGATATCTATTGTCATATACGCATAGGCCTTGTCATTAGAGAAAACGGGGAGAATTATAAAAATAAAAAGCATAATAGCAGTCATCGAAAAAATCCCCATTTTGAAAGGGCGCAGTCTTAAAACATCAAAAAAGCTGGCCCTTCTGCCCATGCGTGTCTCACTCGGAAGCATGATTTCTTCTCCGATTTCATATGTTTGGCGATCATTTTTTGCTTTTAAAAATTGTCCGTCAGGGGTCAGCAACGTGACGAATTTTTTATTTTTCTCTACTATGATCCCTCTTCTCATGAGTGCAGCACCCCTTTAAGATAATCTTTTAAATAAATATAATCACCGGTAATGATAATGCACATTGCAATGATATATTTTCTGTTTCGCTCAATCGTTTTTCTGCTTACTGAAACGAGCTGTTCGAGCTGTTTAACAGGAAGCTGTTTCTTCGTATAAAGAATCGCAGCTAATTCTTCATGCTCGACAAGGGTGAGCGCCACCTTTATGGCGTTTTGCCTTGCGTCCGCATGCTTTGGAGAATGTTCAAGCAGCTCTTGAAATGAAAGACCGTAGTCTTTGAGCTGCTTTTGAAAATACAGAATTTCCTCCCGCCTCTGTTCCTGTTCTATCTGGCGGCGGTATTCATCAATAGAAAGCTCGGCTTCAATCAGGCTTTGTGAGGATTCCTGATCGTCACCCTCCTGTAAATCCATATTAATATTTTGAGCGGTTCTTGCTTCTTTTCTAATGTAATCAATGACTTTTCTTTTTATAATAAGCTCTGCGAATGCGAGCAGCGAATTTCCTTTTTCAGGTGAGTACTTTTCAATAGCTTCGTTAAATGCAATCAGTCCGATGCTGAACTCATCGTCTTTTTCATCTATATATCGTTTACAAACGGATGAAACCGTTTTTGCGATAAATGGCTTATATTGCTGTATCAACTCGTTTTGCAGATCTTTATTGCCTTTTTGTATGCTTTCAACAGATTTTTCAAGCGTTTGCTTCTTTTTTCCCAATTTAAACAAAAGGCTAAGCACTGGTTTCACCTCAGTTCCTCCCTATAACTACTCATTAATGATAGCTAATTTGATAGGGAATCGCAAAGGAGAAAAAGAAATATTGATTTCCAATGTCTCAATTATGACAATCCATTCTCACGTACTATACAGGATTTCGTGCCTTTAAAGAGAATTTTGGGGGTTTTAAAAGAGGTTTTTGTAACAAAGCTGTTATAAAAATGTTATTTTATTTCGACTGTGAAAACGCTTCAAACATGAAAAGACTCTGCTTTTCAGCAGAGTCTTTATGATTAAGCCCTTTCTTGGCTTCTGTTATTTTGTTCGTTTTGTGCGTCTTCCGCCTGTTTTTTTGAGCCTGACATAAACCAGCCGCAAACTGCGATCGCCGCTAAGACACCCCAGAAAATCAGCTTCCATGTCCCTGAGTGGATAAAGTGCGAGGACACTATGGCGATGTCATCATGTGCGAGTGTATATAAAGCAAGCTTTACCCCGACCCATCCGACAATAACAAATGCTGCTGTTTCTAGGCTTGGACGTTCCTTTAAAAGCTTAACAAACATCGATGCCGCAAACCGCATAATCACCAGTCCGATAATGCCTCCGGCCAAAATAACGAAGAATTGTCCTCCATCAAGTCCGCCGATCTTTGGAAGTGAAGTTCCCGGCAGCGTAACGGCCAGAGCGACGGCCGCTAAGATGGAGTCAACAGCAAAAGCGATATCTGCCAGTTCAACCTTTAATACAGTCGGCCAAAATCCGCTTTGCTTCGTCACCTTATGATTGTCTTCTTTCTTAAATACATATCTTTTGAGCAAGTGGCTTGCTGCAATATACAGCAAGTAGATCGCGCCAATGGCTTGAACCTGCCATACGTTCACCAAAAAAGAAATAGCGAATAAAGAGCCAAATCGCAGAACAAAGGCGCCTGCCAGCCCATAAAACAATGCCTTCTTTCTTTGCTCCTCCGGCAAATGTTTTACCATAACCGCCATCACTAGAGCGTTATCGGCGGCTAAAATACCTTCCAGCCCGATCAAGACGAGAAGAACCCAACCATACTCCAATAATAATGCTGCATCCATAAATGATACCCTCCCAAAAAAGTTGTTTTCTTTCTCTTCATCCGATCTTATGCCGGCCGGACATGCAAAAAAGACCTTTGCCGACATAAGGCAAAGGTCTTGCTAGACATGAATTCAGGCATGCCAACAAAGCCGATGGATATCACTATCCATGAAATGACGACTTTGTTTCCGGAACATTCCGGACGCTACTCCCCTTTGGGATTTCAAGAAATATCATATTATATGTCAATGATATGCGGAGCGAGTTTATTTGTCAACGCTTATTTTTTAAAAAAACTGAAAAATGTTCAGACTGCATTCGTTTTTTCCTCTTTTTTATCACTAAATAGAGAACAAACAAGATCAAAATGGCGATCCCGATCGGAAGCATATATTGGTCTAGAATAGAGCCAACGTCTTTCCAATTTTCTCCGAGCTTCACACCAAGATATACATACACAAATGTGATCGGCAGCATGGCGATAAACGTGTAAAGAGAAAACACCCAGACATTCATTTTTGCGATGCCGCATGGTATGGAAATCAGGGTGCGGATCCCCGGCAGGAAGCGGCCGCTGAAAGCGACAAAACCGCCATGTTTTTTAAAAAATTCATCCGATTTGTCAAGAGCCTCAGGCTTTATAAAGAAGTACTTTCCGAAACGTTCAAGAAACGGCCTGCCTCCATAACGCCCGATCCAATACAGGGTGAGCGGACCGGCGACTCCTCCCAATGATCCTGCCAGAACAGCGCCGGCAAGCGTCATGTCACCTTTCGATACCCAATAACCTGCAAGCGGAAGGACAATTTCGGCCGGAATAAATTCAATACAGAGCGCCAGAAAAATTCCGAAATAAGATAAGCTTTTAAATGCTTCTATCCAGGACATAACCAATTCTTCGATCATCTTCACTTCCCTTTTCCCTGATCTATGTATACACATTTTTGTTTTTCACTCAAAACATCAAAATGATTTTAACATATTTTTGACGGTCAGCAGAACTAAAAACAGAGAATCTTCATTTCAAGCGTTTTTCTGACAATTTCTCCAGGCATATAGACTGAAATTCTTTAGCTGACAGCCGATATTAAGGAGAGTCAACAAGACTGGAACACACGGGGGAATCTCCATATGGAATTACACGCAACGTATAATACAACACTCATATGTTTATCTATTCTTATTGCTTGTGCAGCATCGTTCACTTCCCTTGAACTTTCAAGAAA
The DNA here is from genome assembly GCF_002289525.1 of Bacillus sp. 7705b. Classification (NCBI taxonomy): domain Bacteria; kingdom Bacillati; phylum Bacillota; class Bacilli; order Caryophanales; family Bacillaceae; genus Bacillus; species Bacillus sp. 7705b. The sequence continues at coordinate 41,538 of NZ_NSDH01000018.1, forward strand.
AGTCACCATTCATACGGGATTAAAAAGCAAGGTGTGGCTGATTGCAGGCTCTATCATTATGGGCTTTGGGATTTGGTCCATGCATTTTATCGGCATGATGGCTGTTCATACGGAGATGCCGATGCATTATGAACTGGCGCCTTTAGTTGCCTCGATTGCAGCTGCTGTTTCTGGATCATTTGTTTCTTTATATATCGTCAGCCGTTATATCCTAACCTTTTACAGACTGCTTACAGGATCGGTGGTGCTGGGTGCATCGATTTCATCTATGCATTATATCGGAATGTCTTCCATTTCCCGGGTAATGATGATGTATGAACCGCTGCTTTTTACATTATCCATTGTCATTGCCATTGGAGCTTCTTTCGTCTCACTAAAGATTTTCTTTGACTTGTCCATGAAAAAACCTGCAGACCATTTGCTGATTTATAAAATAATCAGTGCCTTAATAATGGGAATTGGCATATCGGGAATGCATTATACAGGAATGATGGCCGCTACATTTTATGAGGATGTTGCACCTCCCGACCATCATATGGAAGTCCATACATTCGATTGGTCTATTCTGATTGCCTTAATCGTCTTCTGTATTCAAACGTTATTATTATTCAGTTCTCATGCTGATCGAAAATTCATGAAACAAAATGAACGCATGAAGGATAACGAACAGCGGTTTCAATCTTTAATCATTCATAATATTGATGCGATCTTTATCCTGTCATTAAAAGGAGATATTATTTCTTCTAATCATGCTGGTGAGGATATGATGAATAACTTCGGCCTAAACCATCAAAATTGGAATCATTATATGTCGCCAAAAATCAATGCGCTTTTTAAGCAGGTCAAAAGCGAAAAACAAGCCATTAACAGCGATACCAATCTTATGACGGACAAAGGCCAGTTTCATTTGAATATTACGTTTATTCCTGTTGAGGTGAACCAAGAACTGGACAGCATATATGTCATCTGTAAAGATGTGACAAAACAGTACAGAGCCGAAAAAAAAATCCATAGAATGGCTCATTACGACTCTCTTACAGATTTACCCAACAGAAGACATGCGATCTCCCATTTAACAAAAGTCTTGAATCGCGAGCATGCCTTGGATTATAACACCGTGGTATTTTTCTTAGATTTGAACCGGTTTAAAGTGATAAATGACGCATTAGGCCATAATGTCGGCGATCAGCTGCTCCAGCTCGCGGCTAAACGGCTTTCATCCGTTATACCGGATAATGGATTTATCGCACGGCTTGGGGGTGACGAATTCATTATTATTATGACTGACGCCAATACTGGAACAGGCGAAGCCGATGTGTTGGCTAAAAAAATCATTCAGCAATTCAAAAAGCCATTTAAAATTCAGGAACACACCCTTATTACATCCGTCAGCATCGGAATTGCGATTTCTCCTAAAGACGGAACAGACGGCCCTGAATTGATGAAAAAAGCAGATATGGCAATGTATGCGGCCAAAGAGCGAAACAAAAGCAAATACAGATACTACTCTTTCTCAATCGGCAATAAAGAAACCGTCAAGCTTAATCAAGAAATGGAGCTGAGGGAAGCGATTGATAACAAAAGATTTGTCTTGCACTATCAGCCGCAATTCAGTACAAGAGATCAAAAAATGACAGGTGCTGAAGCGCTCATACGCCTTGTCACTCCCGACGGCAATCTGCGTCCGCCTGGAGAATTCATCGGTGTTGCCGAAGAAACCGGCCTTATTATTGATATTGGAAAGTGGATTATTGATGAGGCGTGCAGGCAGGCAAAAGTCTGGCACGACAAAGGATTTGATCTTTCTGTCGCCATTAATATTTCCGCCAGACAGTTTCAATCGGAGGAACTGATTCCGCTCATCAAGAATACACTTTCTAAATACATGCTTCCCCCTCGCCTTCTTGAAGTTGAAGTAACAGAAAGCATGACTATGGATAATCTTGACCACTCCAAAAAGGTTCTATCTTCTTTAACCAAATTAGGCATCAGGATCAGCATTGACGATTTTGGCACGGGGCATAGTTCTCTAAGTTATTTAAAGGACTTTCCGATCCACAGGCTGAAAATCGATAAATCATTCATCGATGATATTCAGACACACCCAAAATCAGAACAAATTACAGGTGCCATTATTGCCATGGGCCATCAGCTGTCTTTACAAGTCATTGCCGAAGGCGTGGAAAACTCCGGCCAAAAACAGCTGCTTGACGAAAAAGGCTGTGACCATTTACAGGGCTTCTTTTTCAGCAGGCCGATACCGCCCGAACAGCTTGAACACTTGATATTGAACCAGCCGCCGCGTTAACAGCGCCGGCTGTTTTTTTATACCCATAAGTTACTACACATGAATCCCCCTTCTCATCTCCACAATAATGAAAAAAAGGGGTTCATCGATATGCATACAATGTGGAAGGGATCCATCAGCTTCGGTTTGGTGAATATCCCCATCAAGCTTTATGCCGCCACAGAAGACAAAGACATCAAACTGCGAAGCCTTCATAAAGAAGATCATGCGCCAATTAAATATGAAAAAATGTGCACCAACTGCGAAAAAACGCTCAGCCCTGACGAAATTGTGAAGGGATATGAATACGTAAAAGGAAAATATGTCGTGCTGACTGATGAAGATTTAAAAAGCTTAAAGCAGGAGCATGAAGAGAAAGCGGTTGAAATTGTCGATTTTGTTCAGCTGCAGGAAATTGACCCGATATATTTTAACCGCTCCTACTTTGTCGGACCCGGAGATAACGGCACGAAAGCCTATACTCTTCTTCGCGAGGCGCTTCGATCCACCGGAAAGATCGGGATCGCCAATATGACGATCAGGTCGAAACAGCAGCTTGCCATTCTCCGCGTATATGAAAATTGCATCGTAATGGAATCCATCCATTATCCCGATGAGGTCCGTAGTGCTGCCCACGTACCCGGAGTGCCTGATCAATCAAATGTAAATGATAAAGAATTGCAAACCGCCATTACACTGATAGATGAGCTGACAACTGAATTTCAGCCGGAACAATATGAGGACACGTATCGAAAAGCCTTGCTGCAAAGAGTCAATGATAAGCTGGAAAATAAAGAAACAGCCGTCACTCCTGACAAAGCGCCTCCTCGTGAGGATGTGATCGACCTGGTCAGCGCACTTCAAGCCAGCATCGATCGAACCAAAAGGCCGAACCGGGAAAAACCAGCAGCAGCACCTGCCGAAGGCGGAGAACCGAAAGGAGCCGGAGAAAAAAAGCAGAAAACCACTAGAAAAAAAGTCTCCGGCACATCATAACCAATGGCGTTTACCATGCAGCCCGTCCTTACTGCGTCACCTCCAAAAGGAGCGGAATGGCGTTACGAAGTAAAATATGACGGGTTTCGCTGTATTCTCCGCATTAATACGTCAGGCGTGACATTAACGAGCAGAAATGGCTTAGAGCTTAACAGCACCTTCCCTGAAATTGCCAACTTTGCCGAAACTGCTTTTCAGCATATAGAAAAGGAACTTCCGTTAACACTTGACGGAGAAATCGTGTTTTTGGCGAATCCATTCCGTTCAGATTTTGAACATATTCAAGTGCGGGGACGTTTGAAAAGGCCGGAGAAGATACAGGAATCCGCAAACTCTCGGCCTTGCTGTTTTCTCGCATTTGACCTTTTGGAACGAAGCGGACAAGATGTATCGACTTATTCCTATATTGACCGAAAAACATCGCTGCATGAGCTGATGTCTGCTGCAAAGCTCCCGGCTGAGCCAAATCCTTATGCAAAGGAAACCATTCAGTATATCCCCCCCTACCAGCACTTCGATCCGATTTGGGAGAAGGTAATAAAGTATGACGGAGAGGGAATTGTAGCAAAAAAAATCAACAGCAAATGGCTCGAAAAAAAACGGTCATCTGATTGGCTGAAATATAAAAACTTTAAACATGCCGATGTTTGTATCACAGGATTTAATCCTCACAATGGATTTCTGACGGTTTCTGTGTTAAAAAACGGTGTAATGACGCCTGTCGCCTCTGTATCACATGGGATGAGCGAGGAAGAAAAAAATGCAATACGCGCGATTATGGAACAGCACGGACATAAAACAGCATCAGGTGAATATACGCTCGAACCATCGATCTGCGCTACTGTCCAGTACTTAACGATTTTACAAGGCACGCTTCGAGAGGTTTCGTTTGTCAAATTTCAATTTCAAATGGACTGGACCGACTGCACCTTTGCACAGCTTGTGCGCCGCTCAAAGCCGGTTCATCCAAAACTGCAGTTTACAAGCCTGGATAAAATCATATTTGAAAAGCATAAAAAAACAAAAGAAGATTTCATCCAGTATATGATTGAAATCAGCGACTACCTGTTCCCGTTTCTCAAAGACCGTGCTGTCACGGTTATTCGCTATCCGCACGGATCAAGGGGCGAATCCTTTTTCCAAAAAAATAAGCCGGATTATACACCGGACTTTGTCCAATCCTTTTTTGACGGTAGCCATGAACATATTGTCTGTAAGGACCTGTCCACCTTATTGTGGCTTGCCAATCAGCTCGCTTTAGAGTTTCATGTTCCTTTTCAAACGATTACAAGCAGAAGGCCGGCAGAGATTGTCATTGATTTAGATCCCCCGTCCCGAGATGACTTTCTGATGGCTGTTCAGGCAGCAAATGAACTCAAACGGCTCTTTGAATCCTTCGGCATCACATCGTATCCGAAGCTTTCCGGCAACAAGGGGATTCAGCTTTACATTCCCTTGTCACCAGAAGCATTTACGTACGAGGACACACGCCAATTTACACAGCTGATTGCCGAATATTGTACCAATGCATTTCCAGACCTATTTACAACCGAACGCCTGATCAAAAACAGGCATGGAAAATTGTATCTCGATTATTTGCAGCATGCTGAAGGAAAAACGATTATCTGCCCCTATTCCACCAGGGGAAACGAGCTTGGCACCGTAGCGGCGCCGCTGTATTGGCACGAGGTGCAGCCATCTTTGACACCGGCGATGTATACAATCGATACCGTCGTTGACCGGGTCAAGAAACAAGGATGCCCGTTTTATGAATTTTACCGCAATCCGCAGGATGAACCTCTTGCCGCTCTTTTGAATCAGCTGAAGAAAAAGAGCTGACTTATCCGGTCAGCTCTTTGTGTTGTTTCAACTGTATTTTTTCTCCAAATGCTCACTTTCCTGACGCTGCAGCGGGCTCAAGGGTTCATTATACAAATCGATATCAACCGCATACTTCGGCCGTCTTTTCACTTCAGAGAAAATCGTTCCGATATATTCGCCGATAATCCCGATTCCCATGAGCTGCAATCCGCCCAGAAACCAAATGGAGATGATGAGAGACGCCCAGCCCGCGTTTGTGTGGCCGAGCATTTTTTGAATGACTGCGCCAATCCCCGCCATGGCGCTTACCAAAAATAATAGAAAACCCAAAAGCGTAAAAAAGCGAATCGGGGCCACACTGAAGGATGTAATTCCGTTAAATGCGAATGAAAGCATTTTTTTCAGCGGATATTTCGTTTTTCCGGCAAAACGTTCTTTGCGGTCATACAAGACTTCGGCTGACCTGAAGCCGATCATAGGAACGATGCCCCTTAAAAACAAATTGGCTTCCGGATAGCGCGCGAGTTCTTCAAGCGCCCTTTTATTCATTAAGCGAAAATCGGCATGATTGTAAATTAACTTAATCCCAAGCTTATTCATGAACCGGTAAAACCCTATAGCGGTCGTCCGCTTAAAAAAGGTATCGGTTTTCCGGCTGCGGCGCACGCCGTACACGATTTCAAAACCATCGTGATATTTCAGCATAAAATCCTTGATAACAGAGATATCATCCTGCAGATCGGCATCAATCGAAATCACGCAGTCTGATTTTTGCTTTGCTTTATGCAGACCTGCTAAAAGCGCTTTTTGATGTCCGACATTGCAGGCTAATTTTAATCCGGTTACCTTCTTGTTTTTCACACTTTCCATGGCAATCAAAGACCAGGTGCGGTCTTTGCTGCCGTCATCAACAAATAAAATTTTACTGTCTTCGGATATCATTTTTTCTTCCATTAAGCTGTTTACAACCTCCGTCAGCTGACGGCTTGTCTCTTTAAATACTTCCTCTTCATTGAAACACGGAACGACGATGGTTAACACTGGCTGTGGCTGTTTCAATCGATATCCTCCTTATTTTGTTTCGTATAAATAAATGCGCCAGGCGGAATCTTTATGGTCAAATGTTTTCACGAGCGCCAGGTGGTTTTGGTCAGCGTTCATGATGGGAACCGAAGAAAAAATATATTGTCCGCCCATTTGTTGAAACACATCTGTATTTAATTCAAGATGATTGATTGTTTTCTTCGAATTCTTTTTAAAGTCATATCGTTTGCCAAGCTCATCGACGAACAGATAGCAGCGGCTCCCCCATTCATCAAAGTATCGTTTCAATTGGGCGTTTTTTTCCAGCTCTTTTTCAATGATTTTTCTAAATTCATATTTATATGAGAGCGGGTACAGATTGTTATATGTATCTAAGGTGTAAAAACCGTTGTATTGGGCAATAGACGGATGCAGACCGATACTCGCCACCCTGTACGAATCTTGCGGGCGCCCGATATACTCCTTAATCTCTTTAAATTGGTCAGATGCGTAAAATTCACGAAACGTCGGCGCGTTGTAGTGAACGCCATACGTATACTCCTCATTAAAAGGCGCCAGGACCATCAGCTGCGCAGTAACTGCCGCATACACAAGCCATCGCCACTTTTTCCCCATCCGCCAGATGAGGTACAAAGCGAGCGCAAAACTCATGTAGATCACCAGCGGGCGCAAAAAATGAAAACGGGCAAAATTAAATTCAGCTAAAAATGCAAATTTCTGCTTTGGAACAGCCCATATTTTGTTAAACCAAAACGCATACCACAGTGACAGCGCATAATTCAGCACGCAGAGAAAAAGATAAACGTTTTCTTCCCTTGTCCGATTTCGTTTGAACAGCACAGCAAAAAAGACGAGTAATAAGATTGGAAGAATCACAACGGTATGAACTGTCATGACATGGTTGTGTCCGTAGACAAAGTTTTTGACGGACAAACGCAGAGAGTGCCAAACATCATGCCTTGATGAAATAAATTCAATCCGGTGCATCGGCGCGTGTGAAATCAACATCGAATAGACAAGCCGGTACTCGACAAATAGATAAATACTTGTCATAAAAGCGATGCTGCCTAAGAAAATGAAATTCCATTTTCTTTTTGTGATGACATCATACAGCCAGAAGCATGCCATCCCAGCCAAGAAAAAGAAGAAGCCTAATACAAAGCTTGAATACAACGGCAGCAAACCGAGCGTCAGCCATTCTCTCCATGAGATATCCCCTTTTCGGATATTCAAAAAAGCCCACAGCGCCAAAGGGTATCCAAGCGTGCTCAGCATTCCAGAAGGCCAAAAAGGCGTTAAGGCAAATGCGAGCGATACGCCAATTCGGATCAATGCCGCTTTCTCCTCCGGAATCACATGTTTCTTCAGCAGCACATACATTCCGAAGAAAGCGACAACTCTCGTAATGGTCTGGCTTACCGCATAGGCGGTCATAGAAGAAAACAACGCGTGCAGCCAAACAATTCCGCTCCACTCAGTGCCAAACGCATCCCGTGGCAGTCCGTTAATGATTTGCGGAATGGCCGCATCAACTTTGCCGATGATTTCTCCGCTGTCGGCCAGCACCTTGTACCAAGCGATATTGGAATCCAAATTATCGTGTACGCGAATATGGGCGTCTTCCTTCAAAATAAAAAGCGGGGAGACATACAGCAAAAGGAGAAATAAAGCCATCAAAAGATAATATGTTTCTTTTTTGTGTTGTCTTAATCGTAACATCCCTAACACATCCATCTGTTATTCTGACTTCTATTGGGCATGATCTGCCTCACCTGTCAAAATTTATTATCCCTTTTCCCTTCTAAAACATTCATCAAATGACAATCCTTTCTGCATTTTTCAAACTGGTCTTCAACCCATTAATTCCCGCTATCCATAAGGCTGGATCACTTACTATACTGGTAGAAGGGAGGGGATACATGTGTTCATCTTACTTTCATTGGTCATACTTGCTGTTATGCCATTTATATATAAAGCAAACCGCAACACAAAAGATGTGAAGGTCAACACGATTTCAATTGATCAGCAAGACGGCCTTCCAGCAAGAAAAAAACTGAATATCCTTCATTTATCGGATCTTCATTTAGAAAACATTTCTGTTTCGCCTGATGAGCTGTATCGTTTAACAAATAATCAACCTGTAGACATCATTGCGCTGACCGGAGATTTTCTTGACCGGAAACGAAATATTCCAAAGCTTGCCGGCTACTTGCAGGCACTGCAACAACTGAAGCCTGCTTATGGCATGTACGCGGTGTTTGGCAATCATGATTATGTATTAAAAGAAAAGGACTTTCAAAGATTAAAGCGAGTGCTGGAGGAAAACGGCTGCATTACGCTGCAAAATGAACATGTTCACATCAATACTGATGCAGGGCCTGTTAATATTATCGGAATTGACGATTACAGCACGAATCGCAGTAAAATCACAAACTCTTATAAAGGTCTTCAGAATGGCTATCACCTTGTACTGACACATGATCCGAATATTATTTTAGAGATGCAGGATATTCATTTTGACTACCTGTTATCAGGCCATTTTCACGGAGGGCAAATCCACTGGCCAAAGCCGTATCATTTGGTGAAAATGGGCAAGCTTGTACGCATGAATATGATTAAAGGTCTTCATTATCATCACGATAAACCGTTTTATATCAGTGAAGGTTTAGGACAAACTGGCGTTAATATCCGTGTAGGAAGCCGCCCCGAAGTGACTTTCCATCAAATTTAAAAAGACTGTGCTGACCATGGCATCAGTCTTTTTTTTGATAGGTGTGCTGAAGCTTTTCTTTCGAGATAAACAAATAGGATGAATCCGGCAGATTTCGCAAGCTCACTGGCTTTGACGTTAAATATAAAATCGGCATATGGGTGATTTTTTTAAAGGATCTGTAAAAAGGATTGACCGGGGTTACCACGTCAAAGCCGAGCCTTTCTACCCCTTTATCAAGCATTGTAATGCCAATGATCCCTTTGATTTTTTCGCTTTTTTTATGATTGTTGATATAATCCAGCAGCATCGGCATTGATTGATATACTTTTTGATAAATGATGATTCCTTTTCTGACCGCGCTTTCAATGCTTTGCAGTTCCCTGATCAGCTTGATGTTGTGCAGATGGATTTTAACGAGCACATCGTTTTTTCTTATATGCGTTCCGTCACTCAGCACCACATGATGCCCTTTGTATTTCGTCAGTCTGACTCGAAAGACGCATTTTCGCTCATCTTCAATCAAAGTCAGCCTCGAAAAAAAGAAATAAATCGGGTCAATCACTCTCCAAATGGAAAGGAAACAGGTTTTCATCTCTTCACCTTCCTTATCATCAAAAAAACACCCTTATATTTTGTGATGATTCTCCCCAAAATATAGTTGCCATATTTTTAAGGAGGACAGACATGACAAACATTCTTATTTTTCCTTTTTTAAGCATTTCCACCGGGCATCATCATGTTGCTGATGCCCTGAAGGCTGATCTGGAATCTAAAGGGCTGCATTCAGAAAAAATTGATATCTTTTCACATACGTATAAACGTTTAGAACAACTGTCCTCCTCAGCTTATTTAAAATGGATTCAATATTTCCCGAAAACGTACAGCGGAATATACAAGCTTCTCGCTTGCGGAGAGTGTAAAAATGTCAAACGCTATGCCATGTATGAATGGCTGTTTATGCAAAGCATGAGACAGATTCTCAAAGAAAAACAGCCTGATATCGCCTTCTGCACACACGCCCTGCCTTCTTACCTGCTAAACATGCTGAAACCGGAATATCCAAACATGGCCATTGTAAATGTATACACGGATTTTTTTGTGAATCAGGTATGGGGGCGGAAGAACATTGACTACCACTTTGTCCCGATCATGGATATCAAGAAGCAGCTCATGACCGAAGGAATCAGCCAGGAAAAAATATTTTTGACCGGCATTCCCGTTCACCGGGCTTATGAAACAGGAACCGCAGAAACCTGTCAGCATCGTCCGCCTTATACCGTCATGATTACAGGCGGCAGTATGGGAGTCGGAGGTATTTTTAAGCTGGTCCAGGAGCTGTCGCCAGGCGGAAACATCTTATACAAAATATTATGCGGCAGAAACGAAAAGCTCTACCGCTATGTCAAAAGTTTACAACATCCTTTTATCGAAGCGATCCCATACCTTCACAGCAAAGCAGAAATGAACAGTCTGTACGCACAAGCCTCAGGCGTCATGACAAAGCCAGGAGGCGTAACCATCAGTGAATGCTTAAAGAAAAGGCTTCCGGTATTTATCTATCATGCGCTGCCGGGACAGGAGGAAATGAATGTGAACCTGTTAAAAGAACGGCAGCTTGTCACAGATATAAGAAACTGGGATATGAAGCGGGCAGAGGAACGCATTTCCGCATTTTTTCAATCGAATGAACGGGCAGCAGCAGAGAAGCAAGTCAGGGAGTATCTTGGCCAAATGTGTGACCGGGAGATTGGAGAGGTTTTAAAAAGGATATTAGATGAATGTGAACATAAAAAAACACCCTCCTGAAAAGAGAGTGTGGAATGACTAACGAAACAGTAAATGCTGGCTGTGAATACCTGCTTTCTTCAGCAGGAGAATCAGCTGGTCCTGCTCATCAGACGAAAGGCCTGAAAACGCTCTCGCTATACGGAGCGCATGGATTGGATAAATTTTATCCAAATACTCATTCCCTTTATCCGTGAGATGCGCGTAAACGGAGCGTTTATCTTTCGGGTCCTGCTCCCTGACTAAAAACCCGTTTCTTTCTAGCTTGTCAATGACATATGTGACGTTTCCGCTTACAAGCAGAAGTCGCGACCCAATTTGCTGTAATTTTTGCGGGCCTCTCGTATACAAAAGTTCCAGTACGGCAAATTCTGTGGGATTAAAGCCGTGCTCTTTGCTGTCACGGATGCTGTGTTCAGACACACTTTTGAAAGCCCTTGCAAAAACTCTGTACAAATTCATCGCACGCTCAACTTCTTCTTCGTTAAACGATAATCTCATCATATCTACCCCGTATATAGAATTTTTATAAAAAAATAATGAAAACCCTTACATATAATAAGAGTTTAATGCCCTTATTATTTTTATTCGCTATAATTCGAGAAATTCCTTTTCAGGAAACAAAAAAATCCTTATACTCGTTATTTTGTATAAGGATTTTTTTGGTGATATGGGATGCTGCGAAAGAAATATGCGTATTCCTTCCGCAGTTCAGAAAGTGTCATTTTGTTCATTACTTCTTTATTATAAACTCCGATTTGAAAGAGTTTTTCTGAATAATGGCTTCGTTCTTTTTCTAATGCTGTTTTCAATAAATTACTCATAGCGTCCTCCTTCATTTTAAGGTATCCTCTAAATAAGATACTCTTTTTAAATGAATGTGGTGTGAATCTAATGTAAAGAATTTATGTTTACGAAGATTTTCGGTAAAGTCCGTTTTGAACTGATCTTAAAAGCTGAAAAGCATGTTCTCCGGCAAGCTGCATAAACGTTTCAAGCATTTCATCCCGTTTCATATCCAACTCGATTATTTCCTTTGCCAGTGAGACCGCTTTTTCTTCCTCCATGATTATCCTTCCTCCTCATTTAATCGTTACATAAAGGATAAAACGCGCTTATAGGTTACGCATCATTCTTGTTAATTTTTCTGCCGTATTTTTTCAAAAATCTGCTATTTCATGTTAGAAAATATAACAAGCGTCAGGTTTTTTCTCTATGTTTTTTATATACTATTATCAAAAGACATCCAGGGGTGGAAAAATGACCACAGAAGATCATTCTTATAAAGACAAAAAAGTGATTTCAATCGGGATTGTCAGTGAATTGACAGGGTTGTCCGTAAGACAGATCAGGTATTATGAGGAGCGTAAGCTGATTTATCCGCAGCGTTCTTCAAGGGGAACGAGAAAATATTCTTTTGCCGACGTCGAGCGGCTGATGGATATTGCCAACAAACGCGAAGACGGCGTGCAGACAGCTGAAATTTTAAAAGATATGCGCAAAAAAGAACAAATGGTAAAAAACGATCCGCAAGTACGAAAAAAAATGCTGGAGGGGCAGCTTAATGCTCACTTTAGGTACAAAAACCGTTAAACGATAAAAGTCCGCCTCGCAATCTGAGACGGACTTTTATCGTTTATAATGAGTGAATGAATGCAGTCGCAATACCAAAGTAAATTAATAATGACAAAATATCATTTAACGTCGTAATGAGCGGGCCTGACGCAATGGCCGGGTCTACATTCAGTCTATGCAGAATAATGGGGATGATTGTTCCGGACATCGTGCCGATAATTAAGGTCAGCAGCAGTGAAGAGCCGACAACAAATCCTAAAAGCACATTCCCCTGCCATATAATGGCGATCACCGTAATTAAGACAGAACAGACGGCACCGATATAAATACTCGTTCTGAGCTCCCGAAAAATCAGTTTCACAATCGTTGTTTTATTCATTTCTTCTTTAGATAAACCTCTGATGACAACCGCGAGAGACTGTGTTCCTGTATTCCCTGTCATCCCTGACACCATCGGCATAAAGAATGCCAGCGCCACGACCTGCTTCAGCGTATCTTCAAAATAGCTCATGATGCTGCCTGAAATCAGCCCGATGAACAAAAGCAGGATCAGCCATGGAAGGCGGCGGTATGCTGCAACATATGCTTTTGTATCGAAGGTAATGGCTTTACCTGATGCGGCGAATTTTTCGTAGTCCTCATCGGCTTCCCGAATAACGACGTCGATGATATCATCGACCGTCACGATCCCGACAAGCACATTGTTTTCTTCCACAATCGGAATCGCTAAGAAATCGTAACGTTCAATCAGCCGCGCCACTTCTTCCTGATCTTGAAGCGCGTCTGCTGCAATGACACGGGTAAACATCAAGTCTTGTACCTTTTCTTCCGGTTCCCCGAGAATCAAATCGCGATATGACAGAACGCCGACAAGCTGCTTACTGTCATTTATAACATATAAGTAGTTGATAGACTCTGCGATTTCCGCGAAACTTTTTAGTTTGACGACCGCGTCTTTTACCGTGTAATGCTGAGGAATCCACACATAACGGTTGGTCATCATGCGCCCCGCTGAATCAGCCGGGTAATTCATAAGGAGCTGAACAGCTTTTGACTCTGATGCCTCCATGCTGGATAAAAGCTGCTCCTTCAGTTCTTCATCCATTTCTTCAAGCAATTGAGCGAGGTCATCGTTGTCCATTTTGTTCATGGCGAGTGTTGCTTTTGTTTTTCCGACTTTATTTAAGACGGCTAGCTGAAATTCCCGTTCCAGTTCGCCGATCATATCAGTAATATCATCAACAGTTAAATAAGATAAATAGCGGGCGCGGTGTTTTTCCGGCATTTCTTTAAAAATAAACGCCATATCATAGGGCTGAAGCTCATCAATAACACTTCTGAAATCCCTGATTTTTCCGTCTCGCAATAATATAATGATGCGTAAAATGAGTTCGTCATAGGTCATGTTTTGAACCATCGGGACTCGTACCTCCTCTACGGAGACGTGCCGGCCTCGCCAGAAGGTGCGGCAGATCGTCTCCTCATCGTGTAATCAATTGTCTTGCTGTCATAGTATATGGGTACTTCTTCAGATTGACTCGAATGGGGAGAATCCATACTCCGCACCTCCTTTTTGTTCAACATTTCGTTTTCAAGGCATAAAAAAAGCCTTCTGGATTGAAGGTGAAAGAAGCACGGCAAAAAAAGCGTGCGGGCGCCTTCAATCGTAGAGCTTTAGCACTGTATGGCATAGGAGCAATCATCCAGCTGCATTAAAAATCACCTTATG